>JAFUZM010000131.1 GCA_017476605.1 Clostridia bacterium | reverse complement strand
CGGCTTGGATGCAAAGCCATATAATACAACTGATATTGACGTGAAATGGGAAACTTGTACTTTACGAAGCTGGCTGAATGGGGAATTTCTGAATGAAGCGTTTAGCACTGAAGAACAGTCTATTATCCTGATGACTTCAGTAGATAATAGTTCCATACAGGGATACAGTGAATGGAGCACTTACGGTGGAAGAAATACGCAGGACCAGATATTCTTGCTAAGCTATGCAGAAGCGAACAAGTATCTTAGTGCAACTCGTGATGACTTCAAGAACATGAAGTCAAGAATAGTCCCGACTGCATACGCAATCAAAAGTGGCGCTACAAAATCCAGCAACAATAAGATTGATGATAAAGCAACTGGGTGGTGGTGGCTTCGGTCACCAGGTTGCTTTCAAAACAATGCTGCAGAAGTCTTGAGTGACGGCTCAATCAGCTACAGCAATGTCAACAATGCGTCTGTTTGCGTGCGTCCGGCCTTATGGGTGAATCTTGATTCTTTAGATCAAGAACAAACATCAAAGTTAATTGATGTTACAGAGATAGCAGCAGAATCGACACCAACGCCGATACCAACGCTGACATCGACATCAATAAAAACAATTTCGAGTGAACAGGAGCTTCTTGACTATTTCCCGCAAATTACTAAGGTTACCCGTGAACCCGGAATGTTTATTGATGAGATTAGAATAGAATTCAACCAAAAAATAGCAGCTGCAAAAGATGGTGTTATGCTTGAAATGCCAGAAAATGAAAGCTATAAAGCGAGTAGGATTGAAGATGATACGATTTTATTTGAGATATATCACATAAACTCTAAAGAATTTCCCCAAGATGGCATGCGCGTTACGATAAGCGAAGAGGACGGAAATGGACTGTTTTCATTTGATTTGTCGATTGGCTCTGAATTTACGAGTATGTTAATGAATACGTATGACATAGATTACTATTTTACTAATCAAAAAGCAGATCGCCAAATTAGGGTAAAAGGTAAAGAAGGATTAGATGGGGTTTGGTACATCAATGATGTACTATATGGTATAGGGCTAAGGGTTAACATGGACGTCTGGACGCATTGGGATGATTTATACCATCTGGCTGCTGTTTGGGCAGGATTTTCCGATGATAAGGATTTGACGATAACACACGTAGATATTTATGACAATGAAAATGAGACAGATATAGTAGACGTATTATCTCCAAACTTAGGAGACGGCAATATGGATAAATTTGATTCTGTTTTAGCGGCTATGAAGGGGATCAAATGGAAGAACGGAGGAATGTTGATCCACAACTAAATAGTTAACATGATCTTTCTAATGTAATGTGATATGAAATGGCCCAGTTGCGGACACAATTGCTATGAGCAAGTGAGTCTGCAACTGGGCATTAGTTATAGTAAATAGCAAAACTCGACTTTGTTGACGCAGCTGTTTTATTGTCAACAAAAAGATCCATCTTTCCTGGAATGTAAATAGTAATGTCGTTTACTATATTTCTGAACTGATTCCTTGTTTGTTGCTTTACAGCTATGAAAATCCTTCATAGTAATAATACTGTTGGTGTTATGGACGAGTCATCCATTGTTACACCAAAGAGAAGGAAGTGTTACGATCTGCTGGATTGCAGCAGAGGATAAGAACTCAGCCCCAGAGAACGGCAAGGGCCGGGACCATCTGTTTTTTGCGGGACATGACACCTTTGAGGAAGGCGGAGTTGTTATCTATGGTGGGCAGGTTGAAGGCCTGGCGGATGATTTCCTTATCGCCAAGGAAGAGAAGCTCGGTTCCCTCGCGGAGGACATCGGTCAGCATCAGGAGGACGGTGTCATAATGGCCGTTTTCACGGATCTTCTCCATTTCGGCGAGGAACTCCTCCTTGCGCTTCAGGAGGGAGCGGGAATCCATGGTGGTGATCTGGGAAATACCGAGACGATGATCGGTCAGATGGTACTCCTTGAAATCGGTTTTGAGGAGGACATCGGCAGGCTTGTCGGCGGAAGCGGCAGAGAATACCTCTTTGCCAAGCTCCTCAAGGCTGATGCCCGCAATCCGGGCAAGGCGCTCGGCAATCCGGCGGTCCTTCTGCGTGGTGGTGGGCGACTTGAACATGACGGTGTCGCTGATGATGGCGGCAGCCATAAGGCCGGCCATCTTCTCGCTGGGCATGAGGCCGTGCTCCTGGAACATGGTGGCGATGATGGTATTCGTAGAGCCAACCGGTTCGTTCCGCATGAAAACGGGATAGCCGGTCTGAACATCACCCAGACGATGGTGGTCGATGATCCCGATCAGTTCTGCCTGCTCAAGGCCGGGGACGGCCTGGCCCATTTCATTATGGTCTACCAGGATGATCCGCTTGCGGTTCGGACGGATCAAGTGGTAGCGGCCAAGGGTCCCGACAACCTTCATATCGCTGTCAAGGATCGGATAACTGCGGTAGCGACTCTGCAGAACGGTGTCCCGGACATCATCCAGGAAGTCGTCGAGATGGAAGGAGACGAGTTCATCGGTCTTTGCGATCCGGCTGACGGGAGTGGCAAGATACAGAAGGCGGGCAGCACGCCAGGCATCATAGGGTGTCGAAATGATGCAGGTTTCGGAGGAGGTGCCGTGGTATTTCTCGGCCAGATTACTCTGGCAGAGGATGATGCAGTTGACCTTCATTTTGAGTGCCTGCTCAACGACATCCTCCTGCTGGCCGCACAGGACAATGGAATTCCGGCTGGCGCCCCGAAGATATCCGTTGGTATCCGGCAGAGCGAGGACTACCTCACCGGAAATACTGTCAAAGACATCCTCATCCCGGTTGATGATCGTGCCCTCAATGGCAGAAAGGACATTGAAAATCGGCGCATCCTGGATGAGAGGATTGGAAATGGAGGTCATGTCGCTCTCGGCAATGCCACCGGCGGTGACCATGCCAAAGAGGGTATTGTTGTCGTTCACGACGGGGAGAGCGCTGAGATTTGGGTTTTCCGTCATGATTTCCCAGGCATGGCTGACGGGAACGCTTTTGCCGAGCTTTGGCGGCCGGTCAAAGTCAATGTCACGGACCTGCGTGCGAACCGTGGTGAGGAGCATGGGCGGCTCAAAGCCAAAGCGCTTCAGGATAAAGGCAGTTTCATCATTCAGATGACCCAGACGAGCAGGGATATACCCACTCTCCCCCAGAGTGTTTTTGAGACTGGCATAGGCCATTGCGGCGACAATGGAGTCTGTGTCGGGATTGCGGTGACCGCAGACATAGGTGATGGATTCCATATAAAACCTCCATTAGATGAAATGGGAGATATTTGCGAGAACTTGTATCCGGCAGGAGAACGGGCGCGAAGATGCCCCACCCGCCGGGAAGCGGGGTGGAAAGCCGGAAGTGCCTTTACTCTAGCACATTTTTGGGCCTATATCAATCTGAAAATTTGTCAGCGTCATTGATCAATTGCCGGGAACATGGTATTATTTTCGCAGTATCCCGGCGGGATATGAACAACAGGGTAAATTCAAGGGTTTCGGAGGTCACATGAAAAAGATTTGTGTTGCCGGTGTCGGCGCGGTTGGCGGGCTTCTTTCTGCAATGCTGGGGCAGAATCCCGAAGTTGAGCTTTCCGTGATTGCAAGAGGAGAAAAGGCACATTCATTTAAGGAGAACGGGATCGTGCTCCATAGCGATTTCTATGGGGAACAGGTGGCACGGCCGGTGCACATTGCAAGTAACGGTGCAGATCTTCCGATCATGGATGCCATCCTTCTGTGCGTCAAGAACTACTCGCTGGACGAGATGACGGAATTAATCAGGCCGGCTATTGGACCTGAAACGGTCCTGCTTCCTGTGATGAACGGAATTGAAGCACCGGGAAAGCTGAGACAGGCATTTCCGGGACGGCATGTGGGGGAAAGCTGTATTTATACGGTGTCCTTCATGGACAAGGACTACAGCATTCGTCAGATCGGTCCGTATACGCATATGTTTGCGGGATGCACACCGACTGGGGACAAGGCAGCAGTCTATGAAGTGCTTGAAGTCATTCGTGCCTCCGGATTTGACTGCAGAATCAGTGAGAACATTGAAGGGGAAATCTGGCAGAAGTTCATTCTCAACTGTGCCTATAACACATTGACTGCCAGGTATATGGTCAACAGCGGCGAGATCCGGGATAATCCTCTCTATCGGGAGGAGCTCCATGCCCTCCTCGAAGAGGCGGCAGCGGTAGGCTTCCGGCTGGGCATTCGGATTCCCGAGGACATTGTTGAACAGAAGTTCAGCTTCATGATGGAGAAGCAGCCTCCGACAGCGACCAGTTCAATGCGCCGGGACCTTGAAAAGGGCCTGCCCATTGAGCTGGATGCTTTCACCGGTGCCATTCTCAGAAAAGGGGAAGCGCTTGGAATTGATGTACCGATGACCCGACGGTTCCATGAGGAACTGCAGAGGTGCGAAGATCTGGCGAGACAATAGCTCAGCATGGATGCACCGAAATACCCATTATTTGTGTGTATTCCGTGCAAAACAGATCGTGTAAGATAAGATATTATTTTTCGCAGAGAAACGCCTGCGGACACTAGAAAGAGATTACTGTCTGCTATGAACGACGCTTTCACGAATATGGAACAATACATTCTGGATCATTTTGATGAGGCCATTGAGAAGGGCTACATCAAAGTGTATGTGCAGCCTGTGGTCAGGACGATTACGAGGCAGGTCTGTGGACTTGAGGCGCTGGCGCGCTGGGAGGATCCGGAAAAGGGATTGCTCATGCCCTCACAGTTTATCAGCGTGCTTGAAAAGCATCGCCGGATTCATGAGCTGGATGCATGTATCATCAAAAAGGTCTGTGAGGGATATGGCCGTGCACTGAACCGTGTTTTCGTCCCGGTTTCCATCAATCTTTCCCGACTGGATTATGAGCTTTGCGATATCTTTGCCGTTGTGGAATCCGCTGTCCGGGCAAACAATATGGACCGCCGGAATCTCTGCATTGAGATTACGGAAAGTGTCCTGGCGGATAATGAAGCGCTCATGCATCAGTATATCGATCGATTCCATGAGGCCGGGTATCAGGTCTGGATGGATGACTTTGGCAGCGGATATTCCTCTCTGAATGTCCTTAAGGACTACCAGTTTGACGAGCTCAAAATCGACATGCGCTTTCTGAGCGATTTTCATACCAGGTCAAAGCGCATACTGGCGTCCATCGTTCATATGGCCAAACAGATTGACATTCAGACGCTGGCAGAGGGTGTTGAAACCGAGGAACAGTTTGAATTCCTGCGGAACATTGGCTGCGAGAAAATCCAGGGATTCCTGTTCGGGCGTCCGTTGCCCTATAAGGAATGCCAACGGTATGTGGAGCAGAGGGGGCTTTCCTGGGAATCCCCGGTGGAGCGACAGTACTATGATGACCTCGGGCGGATCAATGTCCTGAGTGCAACCCCGTTTTTACGGGCCTCCGACAAGCAGCCACCGGCAACCGGACGGGAGATGAACAGTATCTCCCTGGCGCTGCTGGAGCTGCGCGGGGAAAACGTCGAAATGCTCTATACCAATCAGGCCTTTGATGAATCCGCGGCAGCCATTGACTGGTCGCGGGCGCTCAAGAAAACGGAAGCGCATCATACGCATCATCTGGATGCTATTCCCATGAATCGTCTATCCCGTCGTCTGGCCAGCCTGCTTGAGTCGACGAGACTCAACGGCGAATCCAAAATGAATACGGTCTATAACGATGAGTACTATGAAATCAAGGCAAAGCGCCTTGCCATGTACAGGGACATCTGTGGCATCCTGATGAGCATTACGAATCTCTCGCAGAGTGCGGCGATGGACAATCAGCGAAAGCTGGACGAAGGTCTGCGCTCACTCTATTCTGTATATGAGCAGGTTGCCCTTCTTGATCTTCAGACCAATTCTTATACCCAGCTGTATACCGACTCCAAGGAGTTTCGCAAATCGTATCCGGGCAATCTCAGGGACCAGCTCTTTGCCATTGAGACGAAGCAGATTTTCCCGGAGGATCAGCACCGGTTTATGAATTTTACCAATATTGATACTCTGGAAGATCGCATGATGCAAAGCGGCGGGCGGAGCCTCAGCCTGCATTTGCGCACCAGAGCCGCACACGGTGCTTATGTCTGGAAGTGCTATCTTCTTGTCCGGATACAGGAGGGTTCCTATTATCTTCTTGTGCGGGATGCCTCCGGTGAGGTGCGTGAATTCCAGTCCGTCACGGATCATAAAAATGCACATGAAACCAAGCTGAGCGCCGAGATCCTCTGGGAAAATGCGGCGAACTATTCCTCCATCAAGTTCTTCTGGAAAGATCGGGACCGTCGGTTTGCCGGGGCAAGCCGGAGCTTCCTTGAGTATTACGGAATGTCAACGCCTGAGGAAATCATCGGGAAAACAGATGAGGATATGGGCTGGCACCTGCATCCGGATCTTTACCGCAACGAGGAACTCATGGTACTCAATGAGGGGACAATCTCCCATGAGGTAATGGGAACATGCCTGGTGCATGGAGAAAATCAGAGCATCCGGGCGAGCAAGATGCCCATCTACAACCATGAAGGAGAAATCATCGGTCTCATGGGTCTTTTCTCTCAGCCGGGGGAAGGCGCGACGGAGCGGGTGCGCGGCAGGCAGGGACGCGAGGACGAGCTGACAGGACTTCTCAATACCAGAAGCCTGTCGGAGGACATGTACGCATACATTGACGAATATGTACTGCGGCATCGGGATTTTGTTCGGATCAATGTGTCCATTGATGGATTTGCGGATATCAACCAGAGATACGGGTTTGATTTCGGAGACCGGGTGCTGCAGGAAACGGGAAAGGCACTGCTTTCCTGCTGTGGCAATGTGGCTACTGTTGCCCGCATTACCGGATGCCTGTACAGCGTTTTGGTCCAGCCGGACAGCCGGCATGATCTGGAAGAACTCATGGCGCGAATTCGCGACATCCCGGTTCTGGTGAAAAAGGTAGATGGCATTCCCATCAGTTTATATCTCTCTGTCGGTGCCTCGTGGTATTCCGAAACTCTCAACAAAGAAGACCAGTATACGCAGGCGGAAATGCGCCGTATGACGGAGGATATCGAGAATATTCCTGTCCGTCAGCTCTTTGAAAATACGTTCTCCATCTTCAGAATGTACGAGGACCTGCCGCTGGCGTATGCGGTCTACAAGGTCATTCCGGTAGAAAACGCCTATGATGCCATCGTGCTTTATGTCAACCGCCAGTTCTGCCAGCGCGTGGAGCGCTCTGCAGAGACGTTGGTGGGGCAACGTGTCAGCCAGCTTTTTCATATGGACGGCGATCAATGGTATACACTGGCTGTCCGGGCGGCACTGGACGGTGAAACCATTCACGAACGGGTTTTCTACCCCTTTATGAACTGTGACATGAACATCACGGCAAGCCGGATCATCGGGGCAGGATTCTGTGCCTTTACCTATCAGGTCGTGGATGCCTTCGGGAAACCGAATGCAGGGAATACGATGAGCCGGTCGGCAGAATGAACCGAAGCAAGAGAATACAAAAAGCGCTGACAAGTTGTCAGCGCTTTTTAAAATGAGGACACGGGAAAACGGACATTTGAGACGGGAAACTGTATTGTTTGACGGGTTCGTATTGTTCCTTAGCGGATGGCAATGTATACTGCGATCATGAAAACGATCTGCAGGACAAATAGAAGGAGGGACTTGCATGCGGACGAAAGCACCGGAAGAGCGGAAAGCGGAGATGGTTGCCATTGCGGCTGTTCTGTTTTCAAAGCAGGGATTTATCAAAACACACATATCAGAAATCACGGACGCGGCAAAGGTTGCCAAGGGTCTCTTCTATTACTATTTTGCCACCAAGGATGACATGGTGAAAACCGTTGTCGAAGGGTACAGCTCCTATCTTGGCGCATGGGCAGAACGAATCGCAGAGGGCTCCGGAACGGGGCGGGAGAAACTGGCCCGCTTGTTTACAGGGGAGGAATGGCGGAAATACTTTACCACTCCGCTGATGGCGGATCTGAGGCTTCCGGAAAGCTTTTCGGTGTACAGCGATATGTGTGAGCGCCTGACAACCCACCTTTTGCCGGCGGTATCCCGGATCGTCGGGGATTTGGGAGCATCCGGGAAGAATACAGAGCTGGCAGAGCATGCAGCGGCTGTTTTTCTCTACGGAATCCTCATGCGGATGCGTCAATCGG
>JAFUZM010000130.1 GCA_017476605.1 Clostridia bacterium | reverse complement strand
TATGCTCAAATTGCCCACGGTCTCGAATCTTCCGGGTCGGAGTCATCATCAAGGAAGTTCTGAGCATACGTTGGGGTTAGATCATACCGCTTGATGATCTTTTCCTTTATTTGCTCATCAGAAATGCCCATATAACGGGCAAAGCTTATAGCTTCTTTAATTTTCTCTGTTCTTTCAGAAGCTTTCTTAATATATTCTGGGCTCAGCATAGTCATCTCTTTTCACCTCTGTGTGCGCTGTGCCTTAACATATTCGAGGGATCTTTTTGCTTTTCCTTTAGGAGAGTGGCCCTTTCCTTGTTTAGATTAAAAAATTATGCACAAAATTTTCGTGCAAAATGGTATTGAATGCTCTTGCAAGGTGATGAACTTGATGTTTCATGAGCCAGTTCTTTCGTGGATCCGACAAACTTATCAGCATGGTCGGAATAAACTGTTTTCATTGCGCAAGAATAGCGTTGATACGTTGGATGAACTATCAACATCTGCGGCTGCAACGATGAACACAATGACTTTTTTTCGTACTGTTCTTATTGGAAAACTTCTGGACTCGTCATTTGTCACTCGGAATGATTGAAATATATCGAGCTCATTTATCGCTCATAACTGGAATATAACGCTCATTTATCACTCATGATTGAAATATATCGCTCATTTATCACTCATGATTGAAATATATCGCTCATTTATCGCTCATGATTGAAATATATCGCTCATTTATCGCTCATGATTGAAATATATCGCTCATTTATCGCTCACGATTGGAATATATCGCTCATGATGTAGAGCTCAATCACCAAGCTTTCTCCTATAGATTCGTCCTTTTTTCTTTCCTTCAGAAATAAGGACATCCAACTCAACAAGTCTAGCAAAATACCTGTTAACAGTTGGCGCTGATTTTCCAGTAAGTTTTACTCCATCCGTGTTTTTTATTGTTTCATGGGTTTTGAGATACTCAGCAATGGGAAGATATATTTCCTTTTCTGCTTCAGTTAAAGACGATGTGAGTATCTCCATCATTCTGTCAACAGACTTTTCCGTTTTAGGATCAAACATCTCTTCAACGATTGCCGGTATATCTTCTCCGATCTTATCAGCAACATCTGGATAAGTTTTCCAGTAACGTCCATATCTAAGCAGCTTCATGTATAGATCGCAGGCATTAATTTCAACGGTTACCCCATTCGGTGTGATTATCAGCTCGGGATATGGAGCGTTGACCTTATCGCATTCAATCTTTATCTTTCCAAAACCACTTCCATATGCTTCAATCTCGCCGGAATTGAAAAATGTTCTTGCCAGATTCGGGTTATGTGGAAACGAAGAGTGTTTTCTTGTATAGAGATCCTCCAGTTCGATATCCTCTGGCCAGTATCCCTGATTGAATACAATGATCTTGTCCTCATACACCGAGATCTGAATCGGGTTCCCACTCTCATACAGTTTATGGTTGATCGCGTTAAGAATCACTTCACGAAACGCTCCCTTCGGCGTCATGAATGTTTCGGTTCTTTGCAAGCCGTCATAGCTGATCAGCGCCTTCAGGTATTTTGTGTATACCATCTCAACGACTTTATCTGCCTGCAGCATCAACGGTCCATGGATTTCATCATAGTAGATAATATCGTCTGATTTGTTTGCACCGTATGCGCCTTCCGGTGCATAGTATGCCACCTTGACAGAGGCACCTGTAACATATTTTTCCGGATCAGGATGAAACATGAGCATAGCGGCTCTCATCATATCTCCATTTCCATCCGGGCTTTCATCAAGTAATTTCAGATCGGAAATGATCTGTTCATCTGAAACTGACACTTCTTCCAGTGTGTGTCTGCCATTTTCCACTGCCTTTTTCCGATACTCTTCTATCGCATCGGAGTCCAGATCGGACACTTTGATTCCCGGCATCGGCATGCCATCCCAGTGCTTACCTGCGCGCTCCATTAAGAAGGCAGAAAGAGCGATACCTTTCAGTTCTCGTGTTGTACCCCCTGAGCGTGTGAAATAATGGTTATGATATGAGATACCATAAGGATACGGAGGGCAAGTAATGATCACGTACTCAAGCATACCATCTTGGTCTATGTATACTTGGTTTTCAGTTTTCCACTTTTCAAGATCTGCTTTGATTTTAGTCCGGTAATCCACACTTTGGCGGAGCTGCTTTACGAACCCGGGTGCAGCATTAAAAAGAGCTTGAACGTCTGGAGTCACATTCTTTGTCTCTCCAGGTGCAGCATCTATATCATTGACTGCTTTCTTCGTCAAAAGACCTCTGACATACAGATTTTCGGGCTTCTGAGCAATATCATCAGGAATTGAGCGATATTTCTTGTTTATTCCACGTTCGGGAGCAGTGTCATGGTCAATTTCAACCACGATGCCCATGGTATCTGTAATCTGATTTGGCAGAACATCAAGTAGATAATAAGCATCTTTAAGGCCAACAACATACCCATCATCGTTCACACCAATGTATAGCTTTCCGCCTTTAGCATTTGCATATCCATTGATCCACTCGAAATACTCTTCTTGCCAGGCGGACTTATATTCTGTTTTCTGTGCTTCACGCTTTGGCATGTTGTTCTCCTTTCTGACTGCTCAGTGCTGTGCTGATATGGCTTCCATTCTGTTTTGCCAATCGTGTAGCTACTATCAAAACTGACTATTTGGGAAGTGCGGGTATGGATTCTTCCGTCATTTATTCATCGGAAACGTCTGTAAAACGGGCAAAACTAATAGCACCTTATATTTTCTCTGTTCTTTCAGAAGCTTTCTTTACATATTCTGAATTTAGCACGGTCATTTTTCCACTTCTTGTTCCTGTGAGTAAAGGTATTCTGCAGCTCCATACATGTACAATATTATAAAACTTCATTATAACATTTGCAATATACAGTCCTTTCTTTTTGCAGTCCGGCAATAATCTTATGGCGAGCATTTCCGGGTGTTCAAACTGCTATCTCATGTCAGCTTTTGCAGGCATATTGTGCTATCCTTTTGATCAAACGCAGATGATACCTGTATCGTTGTAAGGATCACGCTCCGATCTGTATGAAAGGGCCCGGTCAATCCCAAAATATCCATGCCATACTCAAAAGACATGGTTGACTAATTGTCGAAATGAAGATATCATAACCATGTTTCGTACGTAAAGGGATACAGTAATAAAACAGAGGAATGGAATATGGCAGATAAGATCATCGTTGTCGATTCAAATCCTGAGAGTCTTGATCGGGTAAACAGCATCCTGAGTGGTGCAGGAATGCATGTAACGACACTGTCATCTGGGGAAGCGGTCCTTGATAATGTCCGGGTGTTTGGTTTTCCGGATCTCTTTCTGGTAGATACGGATTTGCCGGATATGGATGGTTTTGAGATGATGACAAGACTTCGGGAACATGTGCCTGAAGCGGAGGACGTTCCTGTCATCTTTTTGCTGGCGGATGAAAACCGGGCAAGGGAATCGGAAGGACTGCGCATGGGCGCGATGGACATCATCAGCAAGCCTCTGGATGAAAAGGTGCTGATTGGCCGTGTCGAGCGGGTGCTGAGCTTTGAAAAGAAGCTCCACCGGATCGAAGAGGATGCGCTCATGGACCAGATGACCGGTTTCTGGAACAAAATGGCAACGACGCAGAAGATGACAAAGCTGTGTCAGTCTGAGGACGGATTTCTCTGTCTGTTTGATCTTGATTCCTTCAAGGCGGTCAATGATATTTACGGGCATGATGTCGGGGACCAGATCCTCATTCTGTTTTCGCGGCTTCTGGTTAAAAATATGGCTGCAGATGATGTATGTGGCCGGATTGGCGGAGATGAGTTTATCGTCTTTTCAAGAGGGTTTGAGTCCGAGGAAGAGCTTGAAGCTGCAGTGATGCGGATCAATGAGACCTACCTCAAAGGGGCAAAGGAGGTTCTCGGCGAAAACATGGCGCTGCCGCTGGGAGTCTCGGCAGGAGCTGTCGCGGTTCCGGCATACGGCATTAACTACAGTGAGCTTTTCCAGCTGGCGGATCAGTCCCTGCGCTTTGTGAAGGAAAACGGCAAGCATGGATTCCAGATGTACAGCTATCGGGTACAGGAGATTCATTCCTCTGGAGAAAAGCTGAACCTTGATACCATCACAAGCGTTATTGAAGAGCGCAGTGAGGCGCTCAGCGCAATGTGGATGGGCAAGGAAGCCTTTGGCTCTATCTATCGGTATATGGTCAGGTACATGAGCCGCTACCACGGAGTGGCGTATCGCGTGCTCTTTACAAATACCATCAGTGAACCGGTGAGTGATGATGAACGGGCGGTCATTATGGCACAGTTCAGGAACTGCATGAGCAGCTCTCTGCGTAACAGCGATATCATGATGGAGTGCGGCGAAAATCAGCTGTTTTTCCTCCTGCCGGAGGTTCAGGAATATGATGTGGATCATGTCATCAGCCGCCTGATCAGCCGTTGGAAGGAATCGCCGTTTGCCCAAAATTCCATTGTCACATATGAGTATGGCCAGGTTCAGCTGAGAAATCAGGACGGAATGGGCAAAACTGCCATGGCAAGTCGTCCCGTTGTCGTGCTCAATGGGGATGAAGGCGAGCGAAAGCATATGATGGAGATTCTCGGAAACAACGATATCGCCGTTGCTGGTTTTGCTGCCGGAACGGAACTGATTGATTTCCTGAACTACAACAAACCGGAACTGTTCCTGATGGATTTTAATCAGCTGAAAGCAGAGGATTTTGAAACCATTCGGAGCATGCGCAGGAAGAAGCTGGCGCCCGGCATTCCGATCATCTTTTTGATTCAGAATATCAACTCTGAGGAAGAGGCGCTGGGTCTTCAGATGGGGGCAACGGATTTTCTTGAAAAGCCGGTGATCCCCGAGATTCTGATTCTGCGTGTGCATCACGTTCTGGACCTTGTCCGTTATCAGCACAATATGTCGGAAACCATTGAGCGCAAGCAGCGCGAAAGCGATCGCCTTTCCCTCAGCGTGGTCTATGCACTGGCCAGAACCATTGATGCCAGGGATACCTATACCAACGGACATTCCACTCGGGTGGCAGCATATACAAAGGAAATTGCCAGGCGGTATGGCTATACGAGACGTCAGCAGGATGAAATCTTCATGATGGGCCTTCTTCATGACGTCGGAAAGATCGGTGTTCCGGATCGGATCATTTCAAAAGAAGGACCGCTGACGGAGGAGGAGTACAGGGTGGTGCAGTCTCACTCTGTCGTCGGTGCCAGCATTCTTGAAAATATTGAGGAAATGCCAAGGCTTGCCGAGGGAGCAAGATGGCATCATGAGCGGTATGATGGGCAGGGGTATCCGGATCATCTGGCCGGAACGGATATCCCCGAACAGGCCAGGATCATTGCAGTGGCGGATGCCTATGAGGCCATGTCCAGTCGGAGGTCGTATCGTGGCATGCTGTCTCAACCGGTCATTCGGGAGGAAATCGTCCGTTGCCGCGGTACACAGTTTGATCCTGTTTTTGCCGACATCATGCTGGATATGATTGATGAGGACAAGGACTTTACCATGCGTGAATAATGGTTTGGAGATCCCCTGTTCATTCAAAGGCAAAGTATAATTGAGAAGCACAGGTACAGACGCTACATCAATCAGCGGTACCTGTGCTTCTTGACGTTACAATGGCATGAAACAAATTAAGAATGGTAGACGCTTTTGACGCAATGGAGGAGGACGTGAGGAGAGAGACAATCAGAAGGGAACATGAAAACGTGAAAATATCTGATAATTTATATGCAAAACTGGATAATATTCACAAATCCGCAAATTGAATACAGGGAGCTTTATCTAAATAATGAAAGAAAAATATTTTGTATTCATAGCAAAATGTGGTTCTTGACAAGGACATAAGTTGACCATACAATGAATGAAGCGAAAATTCGGAAATGCGACGACATAAGAATGCATTTCAAGACAATCGGTCCCCGGGGGACCAAATAAGTTGGAATGGGGTTTCCATTCAAGAGGGAGGAAAGAATCTTGAGTATTTTCCTTCAGGCATGCGTCAATGGCCTTCTGATGGGCGGGTTTTATTCGCTCATGGGCATGGGTCAGAACGTCATATTCGGCGTGATGAAGATCGTCAACTTCTGTCACGGCGAGATGCTGATGGTCGGCATGTACCTGACATATGTGCTTTCGACGACCTTTTCACTTGATCCGTATCTGTGCGTTCCCATCGTGGCGGTGCTGATGTTCCTGCTGGGGGCTGTGATCCAGCATACGCTCATTACCCCGTCCCTTGGAACAAAGAGCTTTACCAACCTCCTGTTCCTGACGGTGGGCCTGGGACTGCTCTTGTCAAATGGAGCTCTGGTGATTTTCGGATCTGAGTATCGGACCATTAACACGGCCTATTCTCAGACGTATTACTCTCTGGGTCCGGTGACACTGGCACTGCCAAGGCTGATTTCTTTCGGTGTTCTCATCGTAGTGTCCATTGCACTTTTCTCGTTCCTGAAATATACGACAACGGGCAAACAGATTCGCGCGGTCTCCCAGAATCCGGTGGGTGCTGAGGTCGTCGGCATCAATACAAAGCGCATCTATATCCTGACCTATGGAATTGGAACCGCATTGGCAGGCATTGCGGGTGCACTGCTGACCGGCTTTTATACCATTTATCCGACGGCGGGTGCAAGCTTTGGCTTTCGCGCATTGATTGTTGTCGTTGTGGGCGGACTTGGGTCCATCCCCGGTGCATTCTTTGCCGGCATCTTCCTTGGTCTGCTTGAAACCATGGTGGCACTTTTCATCAGCCCGTCCTACAGTGATCTGATCGTCTTCATTACGTTTATCGTAATCCTGGTGGTCCGTCAGCTGATTATCCTCAGGAGGAAATGAGTCATGAATGATGCATTAAAAGCGGTTAACGTTTACCGCCGGAATGTCACGATTGCCATCTGCATTCTCCTTGGCATCTTCCTGCTCATTCCGGTCTTCGTCAAATCCCCGTATATTCTGAACGTCTTTATCCTGGTTTTTTACATGTCCACGCTTTCCATGGCCTGGAATCTTCTTGGCGGCATGACCGGACAGAATTCTCTCGGTCATGCAGCATACATGGGACTTGGTGCCTATGTTTCCTGCCTGCTGATTACCAAGGCACATGTGAACCCCTGGGTATCCGCCATTTTGGGAATGGTGGCAGTAGGTCTTGTGGCCGGCATCATCTTCTTCCCGTGCTTCATTCTGCGGGGACCCTATTTCACCCTGGTCTCCATTGCATTTGGCGAAGCCCTCAGGCAGTTTATTATCAACTCCGCCTTCTTTGGACGTGCCAGCGGTGTCGGCCTTCCGTTTAAGCGTGGGGATTCTTTCCTTGATTTCCGGTTTGCCGGCAAGGAACCCTACTATTATATTGGGCTTGCAATGCTGATTCTCATCTACCTGGTCATGAAGAAGATTGAGCGCTCCCGCATGGGCTATGCGCTCAGGACCATTCGTGAGGATGAGGAAGCGGCGGCAGCCATCGGAATTAATCCCATCCGCTATAAGGTGATGGCGGTTGTGGTTTCGGCGATGGTTGCAGCACTGGTGGGCTTTTTCTATGCCAGCTATACCAGATATATCGACCCAGAACTGATGATTCAGGCCAAATCGACGGAATCCGTTCTGCCAGCGGTTGTCGGCGGTGCAGCCTTTGTGGAGGGCCCGCTTGTCGGCGGTCTCATCATGATTCCGCTCTCGGAATTCCTTCGCGCACAGTTCAGTGCCTTTTTGCCGGGCATCAATATGCTGCTCTATGCCGTTGCCCTTCTTGCGGTCATCCGTTTCAGACCCAGCGGCATTCTGGGGTGGTACATGCACAGCAAGGTGAAGACCTTCTTTGATACAAAGATTCTCCGCAAACCGCCGGTGGAGGTGTTCGAGGAAGCGGAGATGCTGAAATATAAGGGAAGGGGGAGACAGTAATGGAAAAGACACCGATTATTGAGGTTCGGCAGCTGACCAAGCGCTTTAAGGGCCTGACCGCTGTCAAGGATGTTTCCTTTTCCATTAAGGAAGGCGCAATTACGGGCATGATCGGTCCCAACGGCGCTGGGAAATCCACCACCTTCAACATGATCTGTGGGTATTATCCGCCGACGGAGGGACAAATTTTCTATCATGGTGAGGACATCACGAACAAGAAAGCGTATGAATACACCAAAATGAAGATCGCGCGGACCTTCCAGATTATGAAGCCGCTAAAAAACCTCAGCGTACTTGAAAACGTCATAGCATCCTGTTACTTTGGACATGCAGCGGCGAAAAACGAACGCGAGGCACGCGAGCGGGCCATGGAGATTCTCGCCTTTACCGGACTGTATGACAAGCGCCATGTGCTGTCTAAGGACATGGGGACACCGGACCAGAAGCGTCTTGAAATGGCCCGGGCACTGGCGACAAAGCCGGAGCTTCTGTTCCTGGATGAGAACATGGCGGGACTCAATCCTGCGGAAACCGAGGCGGCGATTGAACTGATTCGGGAGATCAACAAATCCGGTGTTACGATTTTCCTGATCGAACATATCATGCAGGCGGTGGTGAGCCTCTGCGAGGAGGTCATCGTGCTCCACCATGGTGAGAAAATTGCAGAGGGAACACCGGAACAGGTCATGAATGACCCCTATGTCATGGAGGTCTACCTGGGAAAGAAGGGGGATGCCAATGCTTAAAGTCGAGGGCCTCAAGGCCGGCTATGGTGCAATCAACATTCTCTGGGATATTTCCTTTGAAATTGCAGATGGCGAGATTGTTGCCATCCTGGGCTCCAATGGTGCGGGCAAGACCACCATGGTGCGGGCGATTACAGGAATGATCCGTCCCAGCGCCGGATCCGTTCAGTTTAACGGGGAAGAGCTTGCAAAGAAAAGCTCCCGTGCCATTTTGGACCACGGCATCATTCAGGTCCCGGAGGGACGCCAGATCTTTACGGAGATGAGCGTCCTTGAAAACCTTGAAATGGGTGCGTTCAATAAGCAGGCCAAGGCGGCATTTGATAAAAATCTCGAGATGGCCTATACGTGGTTCCCAAAACTCAAGGAACGCTCGAAACAGGCAGCGGGCACGCTTTCCGGCGGCGAGCAGCAGATGCTGGCTGTCGCGCGGGCGCTGATCGGCATGCCCAAGCTTCTGATTCTGGATGAGCCGTCTCTGGGCCTTGCACCAAACATCGTGGATGACATTTTGGCGGTGGCGGCGTCCATGGCCAGGAAGGACGGCATTGCCGTCATGCTGGTGGAACAGGACATCACCAAGGCGCTTGCCTGCGCAGACCGCGGATATGTGATTGAAAACGGACACATCAGTCTCTCCGGAACCTCAAGGGAACTGGAAAGCAACGAACATGTGAAGAAGGCATACCTGGGCATCTGAGCCCTCAAATGGATGATACGCGCTGTGGGTAGTTCAGCGCAGATCATAGATAAGGTATAGGAGGATTTACCATGAAGAAACTGATTACCATGCTGTGCATCGTGGCCCTGGTCATGGTGCTCACCGCCTCTGCTGTTCTGGCAGATGAGGCTCCCATTCGCATTGGCACCATCTACGCCATGTCCGGCGGAAATGCAGCCATCGGCGAGAACATTCTGCGCGGCATTGACTTTGCTGTAGCAGAGATCAACGAAAAGGGCGGCGTCAATGGCCGCATGCTCGAAGTCGTTCGCGGCGATCATGCCGGCGATCCGGCTCAGGGCCGTTCCGAGGCTGAGCGCCTCATCACACAGGAACACGTCGATGTCATGATGGGCTGCCATATGTCCACCGTCACCGAGGTTGTGGCTCAGGTCTGCACCCAGTACGGCGTTCCGATGATCACCGCCATCTCCACCCTTGACCGTCTCACGGATGCGGATCATGTGGATATGGACTATTTCTTCCGTCTCTGCCCCCTCAACTCCGTCTATGTTGAGGATATGCTCAAGTACCTGAAGGATGCAGGCGAGCAGACCGGCGAGGAAATCAAGACCATCGCGATCTTCACCGACCGCGCGGCCATCGGCCAGGAACTCATCCGCTGCGTTGACCTTTACAAGGATAAGTACGGCTTTGAACTGGTTGCCTCTGTTGACTATTCCAGCAATGCACCTGATCTGACCAGCCAGGTTCTGAACCTCAAACAGGCGAATCCCGATGCCATCCTCTGCGACTCCTACATCGGCGATGCTACCCTGTTCGTACAGACCCTCAAGGCCCAGAACTACACCCCCAAGATGATCGTGGCGAAGGCGAACGGCTTCACCGATCCTGCCTTTATTGCTAACCTCGGAAATACCGCCAACGGTGTTGCCTCTGTTGTTGAGTTCAACCCTGACCTCATCAACGGTAAGGAAATCAACGAAGAGTTCAAGGCCATCTATGGCGTCAACATGAACGGACACTCTGCTGAGTCCTACACCGTCGTTTGGATCTTCAAGACCGCCATCGAGGCTGCCGGCTCTGTCGAGGGCGAGGCGGTTCGTGACGCTCTTGTCAACCTTAGCATTGACGGAGAATTCCCGGGCGGCCGCAAGATCGTTCTGCCGTACGACAAGATCGACTTTGAAGACTATGATCTGGAAGGTGCTCCGCACTATCGTGACAACACCTCCGCTTCTGTCGCTATCGCACAGGTTCAGGACGGCGAGTGGAAGACCGTATGGCCGTTCGAATTCACCGACACCAAGATTCTCTATCCTGCTCCGCTGCAGTAATCAAGGGAATCACTTCTAAAACTGCCAGTAAAGCCATCCCGAAAGGGATGGCTTTTCTTAAACACACGGGAATTTTATCCTTAACTTTACAAGCAAGGATAAAAAGGATAAAATGAACGCGAAGGACGGTGATAGACATGGATGATATTCAAAAGCGGATAGAGAACCTTCCTAAAGGAAGCATCGTTGTGAAAAACGTGAATGGAAAGGCATATGAATACTGGCAGTTCTATGAAAACGGGAAGCAGATCAGCAGGCGTGTCAAAGGAGATGAACTGGAGCAGCTTCGTGTTCAGATTGAAGAAAGAAAACGACTGCAGGCCCGGATGAAAGAGGGAAACGATCCGATTGCCTATAGGCAGATAGATGGGATGAATCAGGAGGGACAGTTTCGAGGATTCATTCGGATCGGTGACGATTTGCTACGATTTGCTGAAGCTGTCAGGGATTACAGGCGGCGGGAAATCTATTCCCAGCTGGAATCTTATGTGTTCGGTGTGCACAGAGACCGGGTATTAATTCTGTACGGACTGAGACGGACCGGGAAGACAACGATGATCCGGCAATTGATTCTGTCCATGACTGAGGAAATGAGAACAAAGACGGCCTTTATTCAGGTCAGCCCGGATACAACTCTGGGCAGCCTGAATCATGACCTGAGACTGCTGGAGAAAGCAGGGTATCGCTACGTTTTCATTGATGAAGTAACCTTGATCGCTGATTTTATCGAAGGAGCAGCACTGCTGTCTGACATTTTTGCAGCAAGCGGAATGAGAATCATTCTCTCAGGAACGGATTCCCTCGGGTTTATCTTTGCGGAGGTGGAACAGTTATATGACAGGTGTGACATGCTTCATACGACGTTTATTCCATACCGTGAGTTTGAAAAGGTGCTTGGCATTCACGGTGTAGATCAGTATATCCGCTACGGTGGAACCATGAGCTTTGGAGGAATTGATTATAATGGGACACCATTTTCCTCAGCGGATCGTGCCAATGAATATGTAGATAGTGCGATTGCCAGGAACATCCGGCATTCGCTCAAGTACTATCAGGATGAAGGACATTTCCGGGCTTTATATGAGCTGTATGAAAAGAATGAACTGACAAGCGTAATCAACAGAGTGATTAAGGATATGAACCATCGGTTCACCTTGGACGTGATGACGAGGGCTTTTGTTTCAAGCGATCTGGGAGTTTCAAGGCGAAACCTGCTGAGGGATAAAGAGCAGCCAACGGATATTCTGGAAGAGATTGATGGGCCTGTTGTCACTGAGCGGCTTCGTGCACTGCTTGAGATAAAAAACAAAGAGGAACAGCGCGTTTCTATTAGCGCGGAACATATCCGGGAGATTCAGGAATACCTGGAAATCCTTGATCTAATTAAGTATGTGGATGTAGTGATCTCGGAGAAAGAAGAGGAGAACAGACAACGGACAATTTTCACACAGCCAGGACTTCGCTATGCTCAGGCAGAAGCGCTGATCACTGCCCTGATGCAAGACAAAACATTCAGATCTGTAGGTGTTCGTGAGCGGACACGTGTCACGGAACGAATTTTGAATGAGATTCGTGGAAGGATGTTGGAAGAACTCATCCTTCTGGAAACAAAGATGGCTTATCCCTTGAAACAGGTATTTGTGCTTCAATTTGCGGCAGGTGAAATTGATATGGTTGTTTTCGATCCGGAAGCCATCACCTGTGAGATATATGAAATCAAGCACAGTGCTCAAATCGTTTCAAAACAGTATCAACACCTGATTGATCCAAAGAAGATTGCTGAGGTTGAAAAACAATATGGCTCGATTCTTGGAAAGTATGTGATTTATACGGGTGAGGATGCTGAGCGAGAAGGAATTCACTATCTGAATGCGGAAAAGTATCTGCTGAGCCTAAAAAGTGCGTCCTCTTTTCGCAGAGCGTTCTTGTGAAGATCTGGTCACGGCCATATCCGCAGCCATAACCGTCTGGTAACGCAAAATATAGTTTCATACTGCAAAGAAGCAAAATTTGGATTATAGATTAATAATGTTAATGTAGATTGATATTAAAATCTACTCATTTCAATCTTATTTTAGATTTCGAATGTCTGATTGAGTTTTGCATTATACAATTATATTGCAGTTATGTATCTATAATTAAAATGAATTATGCCGATTATTTATCTATATTGCGTGTAAAGAAGAATTATATTTTTGTTTTCGAAATAACATCAAATTATCAGACCTATTACGAATTTATATTAAACTATATTTTAAGTGACCACCGTCACCAAGATGTAGTTAATCAAACAAATCATCCAGTTGTACTTGACTCTGAATCAGATTGCTGTATTTATTATTTTTTACTCCAAAGGTTGTAATCATGACCAACTGGAGAGATTTTGTTGTTCCTGTTGCGCTTCGGAAAGATTCGATTTTGTTTCGAAGTGTAAGCTCATATGCTTTGTCTATCTCAAATAGATTCGGGGAGTATTTGGCTTCGCACAAAGAGATGACATGGTCTCTCCGATCAAGCACCATATCTATTTGCGCCCCGGCGTTATTCTGATCCCTATCTGTTCCCCTTGCCCACCAGGTCGATAGTTCCGTAAGCACTCCTGAGATGCCTAACCGTTGTTTAATCTGCAACAGATGATCTCTGCAAAGCTGTTCAAATGTCAAACCTGCCCATGCATTCTGAGAAGGATTGTCATACGTATGGGTCCAGTAAGATTCATCTACACCGTAATGTTCCCTGACGAAGCGGAAATAAAACATGCTGAAATAGTCCGAAAGCTGATATCTGGTTTCTCTGCTCTTTTGATGATAATAAGAGATGGACTGAACAAAACCGGATTCTACCAGTCTGTTCAGTTTTTTCGTGAATTCGCCGTTGTATGACAATCCTGTCCGCTCCGCAAGTTCCTTCTTTCCCAGACCGTATCTTCTTTTGCTCAACTCCTCCACAATCCGAATATATTGATCACTGTGCGTAAAGAGCGTCCGGAACAGATTGTCAAATTCCTCTGCCAATTCTGCTCCTTTGCTGAAAAACAGCATATCAATATTTGAACTGAGCGGCAGTTCGCTGTCAAGGAATCCCAGATAATAGGGGATACCACCCATGATCATGTAGCACATTGCGATATCATACCGTGACCAGTTTATCCCGGCCGCCTGAAGAAACGCTTCTGTCTCCCCAAGAGTAAAAGGTTTCAAATGAAGAGAACAGGTTTTTCTGCTAAACAGGCCACCTTTATTCCGATCAATATGATCCGTCATCCATGATGTGGCAGAACCGCAGACAATAAAGACCAGATCGTCACAGGCATTCCCATAGGAATTCCAGAAATACTCAAAAGCGGGAAGAAAATCCGATCCAGGTGTATCCATCCAGGGCATTTCATCCAGGAAAACCACATGCTTTTCATCCGAGGGGAGCTGTTCAAGATAATCCCGAAGATGATTAAACGCTTCTTTCCAGCTATTGGGAATCACATTGCTTCTTCTGGTTCGGCGGTTTAGTTCCAGTGTAAAATTCTCCAGCTGACTTTCCTTTGGAGCGTTGTACTCTCCCGTTAACTTAAAGTCGAAGCGCTTTTGAAAGAATGCGTTAATCAAATATGTTTTTCCGACTCTGCGTCTACCATATACAACAATCAGCTGAGCTTCCTTTTTCCGCAGAGCATGGTTCAGTCTGCGGCACTCTTCTTCTCTCCCCAACAGTTTCACATCATCCATTGTGTCGCCCCCTCCTTTTTGCAAGAAGAATACCATAGATAATGACGATTTGCAATCACTTTTCGTCATTATCTTGCTATTTTTGATATCATAATGACAAATTATAGAATATATTTGTCATTATCTTTGAAGAGATCTCATATTTCTTCCCTTTCCTGTCAGCTATTGTCAAACTGAGAATGAGGAGAAGAAGCAGAACGTCGAAGACAGTCAGACCATCCAAGACAGTCGTGGCAGCCAGAATAGAAACGTTGCTTGAATGTCATAAAAGAAAACGTCAAGTCACATTCCATTGCTGCATGAATGCCTCTCTATCAGATGCTTTCATACAGAAAATTGAGATGAAGCTTGGCGTTTTATGATAATGTTAGATTAATCTAAAAACCTTTACTATCTACCTTGTATTTTTGTTGTTTGGTGACAGTTTAATTGTCTGCGCGATTATACCCGTTTTTCATTTTCTCGCTGGCAACGCCCAGAACCTTTGTAAGTGTTGCATCCGTTTCCTCTTTGGCCATCTGTGAGAGTTTTTCATTGGCCTCTATCAGGAGTGCAGGATCGTTATCTTTTGAAATCTTCTCATCATATTCCCGAACGATCTGACGGCCCTTTGTCATGACCGCCTTCTCATAGCGCTCGATCTGCTGTGCACTTTCGGCAAAATGGGCATCTGACAGGGCACTGATCAGGCGGCTGCTCCAGTAGTAGTTCTCCGTACTGGCGTCAAGTCCCACGCGACTCAGGTACGGGGGCAGTTTGGGAACATTAGGGTAGACCGGAAGCATGGCAGCGAATGTCGTTGAACCAAAGCAGATCCACTCAAGCCCACGCACCATCTCCGGAGCGCCCGGACGAATCTGACAGATGGAGGTAACTCCCGTCCGATTGATTCCGATGGACCGGTACATTCCACGCTTTCCAGTATCCTGACCGGAATATGGGTTATAGGGCGTTCCCTGATAGTGTGCAGAGAGAAGGTACTTAAAGTCCTCCACGGATACCTTGCGGTCCGGAACCAGCGCCCAGGGAATATTATCGCTTTCGGGGGTAAATTCCGCCTGGGGACCGTCCCAGGTATGTGAATATGGCGCAAGGTACCGCCCCATAAACCATGCCCGAGGCGTATTGTACATATGATCCATGTCTGTATGCGAGCCGAAAATGTCCCGTGGATTGCCGGCGCTGTTTTGGTTGAGATCCAGATGGTTTTCCTTAATGAACGTTCTCAGATCCTCGGAGCAGAGATGTGCCTCTTTTTTCCCGAAAGCATCCTCAAAGTCAAAGGCATCCATGCCAAACTGATTGGGGTTGATCACGACAACCTCATCCGGGACACGTCTTGCCATCCAGTGATGTCCGCCGATGGTTTCGAGCCACCAGACTTCCTTTTCGTCATTGAAGGCAATGCCGTTGGATTCATAGGTGCCGTAGGTTTCAAGGAGCGAGGCCAGACGAAGGACCCCTTCTCTGGCGCTGTGAATGTAGGGAAGGACAAGTACGACAAAATCCTCTTCCCCGATACCGCCGGGGATGTCCCTTTCCCCACGCTTTTTCGCCTTTTTATATTCCACCAGAGGATCTGCTGCAAGCACCCGGGGATTTGAGGTAATGGTCTCCGTAGCGGTCATGCCCACATTGGCCGCATTGATGCCGGTAGCTGCCCAAATTCCATCTTTGGGATCCACATTGGGGCAGGCAGTATATCGCATGGGATTCTCAGACAGGGGGATTTCCACATGAGAAAGTACGCTCTTATAGGTTTTCTTTTGGTCTTTCGGCTCGACGACAATCATCTTTTTGACATCAAAATGCCCGTCATCCGTACGGGCAATCATTGTAGAACCGTCATTGGTTGCCTTGCCGCCGGCAAGGATTGTTGTGCAGGACATCGCTGTTCCTCCTTGGTGATTTGCTGCATGCATTTTAGCACGTTTGAGCACGTCAAACAATACAGCAGCGACAATTCGGGGAAATCCTGTGTACTTTGCTGCTACATGGACGGCTGGACACACAGGCTAATAGTAATTTACAGCAGCTGTTTTCTTCAACTGGTCGAGGCAAGGAGAATCACATGTTAGAAGCTCTGATCCGTTTTTTAGCTTCTCATAGACAGCGGGAATCTTGATGTATGGTATATCTTTCCTGCTCCGTTTTCTGATGATGACATCTGATCTGATGGTATTGTATGGGCATGAGCTCGATTTTCAAATACCCATGCGGGTACTCTGGCTATGTTTTGAGAATGCGAATGTTTATGATCACATGGCCTTAACAGGAACGTATTACTGGTCCTACGGAGATTCTGAATTGCTGCAGTCTGGAATCTGTGCCAACGACCCGTCAACGAAAATCGGACTCCCGAAGCAGCTGATTTAGCGCCTTTTTGCGGACAGACAGGCCGAGTTGTCAACGACCCGTCAACGAAAATCGTGCTCCAGAAGCAGCTGATTCAGCGTTTTTTTGCGGATAGACAGGCTAAGCTGTCAACGACCCGTCAACGAAAATCGGCTTCAAAAAGCAGCTGATTCAGCGTCTTTTTGCGGATGGACAGATCGAGCTGTCAACGACCCGTCAACAAAAATCGGACTTCAAAAGCAGCTGATTCAGCGTCTTTTTGTGGACAGACAGATCGAGCTGTCAACGACCCGTCAACAAAAATCGGCTTCCAGAAGCAGCTGATTTAGTGCATCATTGATTTAGATGGACGATACTGTTAACGATCCGGTGAGCCAAAATCTATGCCCAATATGGAACGTACTTTCGCATTTTTACAGTGGCAGAGGGATCAGCCAACTTGATTTTTCCCGAATTCATTGTATCTTTGATAATCCGTGAGGCGATTGCTTTATTGGTCTCGCTGATTCCAAAGCGTTCACGCAAAACCGAATTGGATACTTCAATGCCATTTACATAGCAGTAACACACATAAATGTAGCAGGTCCTGATCTTTTCTTCCTTTGACCATTGATTGAGAGATGAATGCCAGAACAGCTTTGTCCGGCAAAAATCCTCTGTCGTTTCAACCTTTGGAGCAGGAATCTTCCAGTCACGCATTCCTTCCTCAATACGGTCAAAACCACTACCGCGCGCTTCACAGATGTGTACAAGCCGGAGGAAATTTGCTATTTTTTCATTTCGTGCATGGGGCGCAGTGTCGATGATTCGATCGACATCTACGAGCAGTTTTCCTGGATTTGAGGCTTCAATTCTCTCATCAAAAATCTCAACCATCAGGCTCTGGCCCTGAGCGGTCATATCCTGGTGGATAATCATGTTCCCAAGCATTTCGCGGATGGCTTTTTCAGGAAACATGATAAACTCCTTTCTCAGGGCAGTTTCGATTGTTTCTTCCTGAGGCAACATGCTCATAATGTAGTTTATGATCTCGTTGAATGCAAGAGCATAGCCTTTTGAAAAGTACTGATCACGAATGGCGTGCGTTCTTCCGCTACCTTTGTAACGAATGACACGAATTGCTTTATTGCCCAGATAATCGAACTGATAAAAGTCTCTGGCAAACATCAATGCGCCAATGTTTGTTATCGTATAATTTCCATTATCCATCCGACGGATGAAGCCGTATTCTTTAAAGTCATGCATGATTCCATCTCTGGTACTTGGAATCGGGAGGCTCATTAAAGAGTAAAAGGCTCCGGTATCCAATAGCATGGTGATTGTTTCGGCGTCAATATTTTCTTTTGCAGGCATGACTTCAAAAGGCCTGATCTCAAAGACACGCCAGAGTTTCCGCTCCTTTTCCGGATAGTCTTTCAGCTTCTTTTTATACGAACCAACACGGATGTACTCAATACCCTTGAAAGCAGTTGGCTGTGTCTTTGCCGACGGAATTTCAATCACGACAACGTGGCCTTCTGGCATGGGGACATCAATAAAGCGAAAATCAATTCGCGGAGTCAACTGAGTAAGAAGCCAGTTTTCAAGCTCCTCATTTCCAACTTTTGTTAGTTTGGGATGGAATTCCGTTCCGACAATGGCATGGGTATCATTGTCTATACCGTACAAAACATATCCGCAGTCTCTCTCGTGTAGAGCAGCGGAATTACTGAGTGCAGACAGATATTCGCCGATCATTGCAGGTTCATCATTGTTTACTTTGAATTCAGCCCATTCTGTTTCCGAAGGGAGTTTTCTCAGTTCGTTGACGAGACTGGTGTAATACTGTAAATCTTTCTCATTCATTGTCCGCTGCCTCCATTCGTATCCTTGTCTGGGATATATTCCAGAATATCATCCAATGTGCAGCCTAACGCTGCACAAACTTTCTCCAACGTTTCAAGGGGTAAGGATTCATTCTTTCCCAGTTTTGCCAACGCATTCGTTGATATGCCCGCCATCTTTCGAAGTTGGGAGCGGGATATATCACGGTCTAAAAGAATGTGCCATAATTTCTTATATGAGCGAGTCATAAGAGCATCCTCTGTCTGTTTTATTTTTAATTTGCTGAAGATCGTTTCAACACAATCAAAGTGACGGACTCATTATATCACCGGCAAGCCTATTTCGCAATATTGAATTGAGTTTCTAAATAATAATTCTTAAATGCATACTGTCTATCTGAAATGAGAAACATAACTTTTGGAAAAAGACGATGCCTTCCAAGATTCACGGGCCCATGCGTATGATGGTGGATTGTTTGCCTGGGAGAGGCAAATGGTCTCAATGAGCAGAAAGCATAAAAGTGATTTTCGGAGGAGTCATGCCCATCGCGTGCGCGATGGTTTGTCATGAAGCAGGTACCTGACAAAATGGCTTGGCAAATCAACAGATCAAAATGTACCTGCAGAGGAGCAACTTGAAAGGATGAATGAGAATAATGACTGTGCACCAGAGGCTTTCGTTCATGTGACAGAAGGGGAAAGAGCCAGAGGGTTTCGTCTGCATGATTTCTCAGATGGGACGGATTGTGGGACGGAAGAAGCCAGACCAAGAACGAATGCGTTTGTGAAAAATGCCTGAAATTTGCTTTGGAATCTTGACGATTCTGCACTTGTCATATAGAATAGATTTGGCGATAAATATAATGTAGTGAGAGGTGATTCGTGTGACCATTGCGGATATGGTAGAAATACTGAATGCAAAAGTCTTGATTGGTGCGGATAAACTGGATATACCGGTGTATACCGCATGCTGCTCGGATCTGATGAGCGATGTACTGGCCTTTGTGGATGAAAAGACGGTCCTGATTACAGGACTGACCAATCCGCATGTGGTGCGTACGGCGGAAATGCTGGACCTGAAGTGCCTGGTTTTTGCCAGGGGCAAGATTCCGACAGCGGATATCCTTGAGGGAGCAGAGGAACTGGGGCTTGTTGTGATTGCGACAAAGCTGACGGCGTTCTCTGCCTGCGGTGTGCTGTATGAAAAGGGACTGCGCGGTGTTCCTGTCCCGGTAGAATGGGATTCGGGAGGGGATAAGTGATGGAGCCATTGATTAAAAAGACGTATCAGGTGGCTCGGGCAGATTATTCCAGCGCCGGGCGTGGCTCTGCAGATATCAAACGGCAGCTGAAGCAGCTGGGCGTCAGCGGAGATGTTCTGAGGCGTGTGGCCGTTGCTTCCTATGAGGTTGAACTCAATCTGGTCATTCATTCCCTGGGCGGTGAGCTGACGCTCTCTGTTTTCCCGGATGCGGTACAGCTGGTATCGGATGACTGCGGACCGGGGATTCCGGACCTTTCCATGGCGATGCGGGAGGGATACTCCACCGCAAATGAGGAAGCCCGCTCGCTTGGATTCGGCGCCGGCATGGGCCTGCCGAATATGAAACGCAATGCGGATGAATTTGATATTAAAAGTACTGTCGGCGTAGGAACCACCATTACCATGCGGTTCCGCCTGGGGTAAGGTGCATATGCGTAAAATAGGAACAGTGAGGTGAGTGCTATGGAGGAGCGACCGTATCATTCGGTTCGTCTCGCAAAGGAACTGTGCAAGGGATGTACAAACTGCCTCAGGC
>JAFUZM010000016.1 GCA_017476605.1 Clostridia bacterium | reverse complement strand
CAATATTGACAGCAGCGATGATAATGTTCGGTAATCTCGGCTTTTTTCTGGTTTTTCCTTAAAAAACGCAAAACCTTAATTATACACCCAAATTTTCGATTGTCAATACTTTTGTTCAAGTTAATATTTTACAGTTCCTAAGTATGAGATCAGCGACCTGCTGAATACCGAATGCTTTCCCAGCATCAATGAGTGTATCCTCTCCTCCATGATGACGGAGATCGTGAATGACACCATCCAGGTGCAGACCATCAACAGTATCGTTGAGCGCCGTCGTGCCATGATTTGGTACGACTATGCCTCCTGTTACTATGAGGGCCTCCAGCAGGTAGCAAACATGATGGCTTTCCGGCAGAATCACGCTGCCGCCTTCCATACGGTCGGTGCGAATGAGGTCTGGAAAGAGTACACGCAGGAATTCTATCTGATGGATACCTACTACCGGAATTTCCATCTGGAATTCCAGAAGGCGCTGCATGTCATGAATCCTCGTCTGGATGATGAATTCAAAGCTGTCGCAGACAAGGTGGAAGGACTGTACAATCACTGGTTCCTTGCTCAGCTTTCTGCCTGCTGGACAAACGCCAGCGATACGGATCTGAAGGATCTGGGCGGCTTCCCGGGAGTTCCGCAGCTCACAAACTTCTATGCCGACAAGGTGAAACCGGCGGATACTCGTGTGTTTGTGATCGTTTCTGATGCCATGCGTTATGAAGTGGCTGCTGTGCTGGCTGATCAGCTGCGTCGGGAAACCCAGAGTAAAGTGACCCTGGAAAGCCGCCAGGGCGTCTTCCCAACAATCACCAAATTTGGTATGGCCGCGTTGCTCCCACATAAAGAGCTTTCTGTGCAGCAGAAGCCAGGTGGCCAGCTGCAGGTGCTGGTAGATGGACAGCCCAGCGAAGCTGGTGATCGGGATGGCATTCTGAAAAAAGCCAATCCTCAGAGCATCGCCCTCAAGTATAAAGATATCATCGACATGAAGCGGGCGGATCGCGCTGCACTGGTTAAGGGTATGGAGGTCGTGTACATCTACCACGACCGGATCGATGAAGCGTCCCATTCCGACGATGCCAGTGTCTTCACCGCTTGCGAGCAGGCGATCCAGGAGATTAAAACCATGATCCGGATCATTGTCAATGAATTTGGCGGCATCCGGATTCTGGTGACAGCGGATCACGGTTTCCTGTACACCTACAGTGCGCTTCAGGAGGACAGCAAGGTCTCTTCTGATATTGGCGGCAAGACCGTCGAGATGGGCAGGCGTTATGTTATCGCCCAGAAGGACGCAACAGCGGAATACCTGATGCCGGTGCGATTCCTGGACGACAAAACGCCCTATACAGGTTTTGCCCCTCGGGAAAACATCCGCCTGAAGATGAGCGGCGCGGGCATCAACTTTGTGCACGGTGGTGTCAGCCTACAGGAAATGGTGGTGCCGGTCATTGACTATCGCTACCTTCGCAGCGAGAGCAAGGACTATCGGCATAACCGGGAAAAGTACGATACGAAGCCTGTAACCGTCAGCCTGATCTCTGCTACCCGGAAGATCAGCAACATGCTGTTTGCCCTGAACTTCTATCAGCAGGAGGCGGTCAGCGACAACCGGAGTGCATGCAATTACCTGGTGTATTTCCGGGATGCCAGCGGAAAAGCGATCTCTGATACAGTGAAGATCATCGCAGATAAAGCGAATGAAAACGGTCAGGAGCGCACGTTCCGTTGCACCTTCAACCTGAAGCCGCAACAGTACAGCAACCTCGACACCTATTATCTGGTCATCCAGGACGAGGAAGGCAAGCAGATGCCTATTACGGAAGAGTTCCAGATCGACATCGCTTTCTCTGTGGATGGATTTGATTTCTTTAGCTAATACGGAGGCAAGCTATGGAACCGACGATTGAAATGCAGGATACCCGTCAGGAGATCAAAAAGAAGCTGCGGGAACACTTCGACGGCAAAATCGTCCGGAAGGATCTGACCAAAAAGATCAAAGAAGGGGCCAATGTGCCTGTCTATGTCCTGGAGTTCCTCCTGGGCCAGTATTGCTCATCCGATGATGACGCCATCATTGAGTCCGGTGTACAGCAGGTAAAGCGCATCCTTGCAGATAACTTTGTCCGCCCGGATGAAAGCCAGAAGATCTTGTCCCAGCTGCGCAAGCGCGGAAGCTATACGGTCATTGACATGATCACTGTGCAGCTGGACATTCAGAAGAATAAATACTTCGCGCAGTTCTCTAATCTGGGCCTGCAGAAGGTGCCGATTGAGGATGAGTATCCGGAAAAGTATGATCGGCTGCTCTGTGGTGGCATCTGGTGCATTATTCAGCTGGACTATGAGTTCGTCGAGGAAGAAAAGAAGAACGGTTATCCCATTCAGATCCGCAACCTGAAACCGATTCAGATGCCGCATATTGATATCGACGATCTGAAGGCCGGACGGAAGGCATTCACCAAGGAAGAATGGATGGACATCCTTCTCCGCTCCATTGGTATGGAGCCGGATTCTCTGAGCACCCGTGAAAAGTGGTTGCTGATCCTCCGCATGGTGCCGCTGGTGGAAAATAACTATAACCTATGCGAGCTGGGCCCGCGTTCTACCGGCAAGAGCCATTTGTTTAAGGAGATCTCTCCAAACAGCATTCTGGTATCCGGCGGGCAGACAACGGTTGCCAACCTGTTCTACAACATGGGCAGAAAGACGGTCGGCTTGGTTGGCCTTTGGGACTGTGTTGCCTTTGACGAAGTGGCAGGCATCCGCTTCAAGGACAAAGACGGTGTGCAGATCATGAAGGACTACATGGCTTCAGGTTCCTTTGCCCGTGGCAAGGAAGAGAAAGCCGCCTCAGCCTCCATGGTATTTGTCGGTAATATCAACCAGAGTGTGGATGTGCTTCTGAAGACCAGCAGTCTTTTCGATCCTTTCCCGCCCGAAATGGGTACCGATACCGCATTCTTGGATCGTATTCATTGCTATCTGCCCGGCTGGGAGGTACCGAAATTCCGTCCGGAGCATTTCACCGATGACTACGGCTTCATCACCGACTATCTGGCTGAGTTTATCCGGGAACTGCGAAAAGAGCAGTATGGTGATGCACTGGATCATTATTTCCGTTTGGGCAAGAACCTGAACCAGCGCGATACGATTGCTGTACGCCGTACTGTGGATGGTCTGCTGAAGTTGCTCTATCCGGATGGCGAATTTTCCAAGGAAGACCTGGAAGAAATCCTACAGATCGCATTGGAGATGCGTCGCCGCGTCAAGGAGCAGCTGAAGAAACTGGGCGGCATGGAATTCTATGACGTGAACTTCAGCTACATCGACAATGACAGCTTTGAAGAGCACTATGTTTCTGTACCGGAGCAGGGTGGCGGCAAACTGATCCCGGAAGGCATTTGCAATCCGGGTCAGGTCTATACTGTCAGCCGAGGCAAATCCGGTATGATTGGAGTATTCCGGCTTGAGAGCCAGATGCTGCCCGGTAACGGAAAGTTTGAGCGCACCGGCATTGGAAGTGACCGGGATGCCCGCGAAAGCAGCAACACGGCATTCAATTACTTGAAGGCCAATGGTAATCGCATCAGTGGCAGCATCAGCACAACCACAAAGGATTACATCATCAACTATCAGGATCTGCAGGGTATTGGCATCACAGGAAAACTGGCGCTGCCCAGCCTGATCGCATTGTGTTCCATTGCGCTAGGCAGGCCGACACTTGGTAGCTTGGCTGTGCTCGGTGAGATCAGCATTAGTGGCACGATGATCAAGGTGGACGAGCTGGCTAACACGCTGCAATGCTGTCTGGACAGCGGTGCAAAGAAGGTACTGATTCCATCTGTTTCCATGATGGATTTTGCAACAGTTCCTGCGGATCTAATGGGAGCTTTCCAACTGATTCCTTACAGTAGCGCGGAGGATGCAGTGTTTAAAGCATTGGGCGTTGATTAAAAATTCTAGGACTGATGAGTGACTTCGAGGTATTGGCATGAATACAAACGATATGGATTTCCTGAAATGGCGGATGGAAGAAGCAAGCCCAGAGGATCTGGCGCTTCTCGATCGCGTTGCTGATTTTGGTGAATTCTTTGAAGACATGTGCTTTGCTCCTGGAACAAAGCCCTATGAACTGACAAAATGCCAGGCAAAGGATGACGACGGAGAGTGGTTTGATACGTCCATGTCCCTTCCTGATGAATTGGAGTATTTCAGCTATACATGGTTTCGTTACAAGGTCGAAAAGCAGGAAGGTCTCAGCGGATCGTTTAATCACTTGACATCAGTGCTTACAGTTGAGCCGGACGCAAATGATTCCACGATTCTTCACGAGATGATTCATCTGCATGAATTCCTGATTAATGACCAGCCCATGTACTTGCATGATATGTTGTACTGGGCTTTGTATCGGGACTTGAAAGATAAGATACCAAAGCTTGATGAGATCATTACAGGGCATGCGCATCTGCTGACCGAAAGCTCTCTCTTTAATCAAGGCGGACTTCACGATATCCTGTTCCTGCTGAAAAGCTTTGATCTGGACATCAGAATGGGATATCCGTTAGGGACGGTATTTGGTTATGGCAGGATCGATGATTTCAAAGGCTACGATTACGTGAAATAATGTCACGAAACAACTAAGGAGGTCATGACGATGGCGGCACACGGAAAGAACATTCAGCTGTTCCTGATGGATGGCGATGCAGCAGGACGTATAAAGTGTACACTTGCCAACTGGACGGGTGTCGCCTTCAAAATTCCTCGCACTGAACTGGATAAGTGCAAAGACCGGGATGATCTTAAGCAGAGTGGTGTCTACTTTCTATTTGGAACCTCGGATGAAACAGGGAAAAACGTTGTTTATATTGGCCAGGCCGGAGCCAGAAAAAATGGTGAAGGCATTCTGAATCGGCTCCAGGAGCATAAGCGTAACCCTGAGAAGGATTACTGGACGGAGGCGATTGTTTTTACGACCTCCAATAATTCCCTCGGGCCTACGGAGATAAGTTACCTTGAAAATCGTTTCTGTAACATGGCATTAAAGGCCAAACGCTACGAAGTGAAGAATGGCAACGATCCTACTCCCGGCAATATTACCGAGGAGAAGGAAAGCGAAATGGAAGAGTTCATTGACTATGCAAAGGTGATCATGGGCACACTTGGGCATAAGGTTTTTGAGCCGTTAAATAAGCCTGTAATTGTTGCTGCCCAGGCTTCAAACGATACTGTGGCGGAGGATGCAATTGAGCTTCATCTCGAGCGCACAATTAAAAATGTTGGAAAAGTCGAAGCAAATGGGAAGCAGACTACGGAAGGTTTCGTCGTTCTGCAGGGAAGTAGCATTTCTCCTGTGGATGATGATACTGTCCCTGCAGTTATTAAGGAGCGCAGAGTAAAGGCTCAGCTTGATGAGAATCACATTCTGCAAGAAGATATACTGTTTTCCAGCCCATCTTATGCAGCGATGTTTGTAATTGGCAAAAGCGCGAACGGCCTCACGAGCTGGAAAACTGCTGATGGGAAAACACTCAAATCACTGGAGTCCGAGCAAACCTGAGATTGAGGTGTTGATATGGTCGGAAAATACAAGGTCATCACCCTTTGTGGAAGTACCCGCTTCAAAGATGCTTTCATGGAAACGCAGAAGAGCCTGACACTTGAAGGAAATATTGTCATCAGTGTGGGGCTGTTCGGTCACTCCGGCGATGATGAAGTCTGGACGGAAGGCACCAAGGAGATGCTGGACGATATGCACAAGCGGAAGATCGATATGGCAGACGAAATCTTTGTCATCAATGTCGGT
>JAFUZM010000129.1 GCA_017476605.1 Clostridia bacterium | reverse complement strand
GTCGGCTCTGTCCACATCCAGATGGCGGCAATTGAAACGGCCCATATCCAGGACGCTGCCATCAGCAAAGCCAAAATCGGTGAAGCCGCCGTGGGGACGGCGCAGATCGAGGATGCCGCCATCATCCGGGCGAAGATCGCCCAGGGTGCTATCGGATCGGCCCAGATCGACGACGCTTCCATCACCCGTGCTAAGATCGGTGAAGCGGCCATTGGTGCCGCCCAGATTGAGGATGGCGTGATCACTTCTGCGAAGATCGGCGCGGGAGAAATCCAGGAAGCCAATATCCACGATGGAGCCATCACGAACGCAAAGGTCACCAATGGCGCGATCCGGAACGCTCACATTCAGGATGGTGTGATTGACACCGCCAAGATTGCGGATGCCGCTATTACCAACGCGAAGATCGGTGGCGCGGCCATCGGCACGGCAAACATTCAGGATGGCGCCATTGTGCGGGCCAAAATCCTCGATGGTGAAATTGTCACCGCGAAGATTGCCGACCTGGCCGTGACCGGAGCGAAGATCTCTGATCTGGCCGTTACGACCGCCAAGATCGCGCAGGCGGCAATCACCAACGCTCAGATCGCAAACGCCGCCGTGGATACGGCACAGATTGCCCTCGGTGCCATTACCGCCGCCCTGATTGCCCAGGGGGCTGTGGGCACCGCTCAGATCGCGGATGCCAGCATCACGGACGCGAAGATCGTAGAGCTCACCGCCAATAAGATCAATGCGGGCACACTTTCCGTGGAGCGCCTGATCATCCGTGGCAATAACCAGTCCCTGATCTATGCCATCAACAATATGGGCCAGCTGGTGTCCGCCGAGGTAGATACCATTGACGGCTATGTGCTGACCCAAAGGACGATTACAGCGGATAAGATCGTGACGCACAGCATCACCGCCAACGAACTGGCCGCGCACACAATCACCGCAAATGAGATCCTTGCCGGGACGATCACGGGCAACGAAATCGCCGCCGCCACTATCGAGGGCAGCAACATCAAGGCCGGGACACTGACTACCTCCCATGTTGCGGCGAATTTCGGCCAGTCCTTGGATCTTTCCAGCAATCAAAGCGTGGCCATTAGCGTGGCGAATATTAACTACAAATGAAAAAAGTGCTGAATTATGTCGTTTTTGGGGCTAAAACGACTTAACTACATTTGTGTATTATTGTCGGAAAATCTCAAATTCCGACTTAACTACAAAATGAATTATGTCGTTTTTTCACCGAAAAAGGACTTAACTACAAATGAATTATGTCGAAAAAAACGACATAATTCATTTGAGAGCAAGGACATATCAGTATGTTTTAATCCATATCAGTTTCCCACGATACGGATGATTTCCGTAGCACCATGGACAGTTTTGGCCCTTGGCCCGGTTGTTGACAGTCGCTATCCACCGGTGGTTATTTTTACACTTCCACCAGAATTCTGCGGTGGTATAGGGTGCACAGTCTTCTGGCCGTTCGGGATTGTTCAGTTCAAAATCCCATTCTTCTGCCAGGCGGGGATACTTTGTTGCCAGATTCATTTCAGCGTTAAACAAGTTCATTGTTTTTCCTTTCCGAATCAAATTTTCGTTTCAATGATTCTGTAAAATTCAGTATTACGTTTTCTTTTGAAGTCTCCTCTTTTTCCTGCCCGGGAATCGGTTTGGGAGCATCGGTCTCAATCAGCTCATTTACGCTTTCAGTAGTCAGTACTTTCGGATCAGGTGTTTCCCCCTGAGACAGGCTAAGAAGCGATTCGGCAATATCGGGATAGATATGATTTCGTATAAAGGCTTTCAGCTTCTGGTTCTCATGTGTCAATATCCTGTAATCATCAGAGGGGCATGTCTGAGAACGGTTCATTTTCAGAAACTGGTTTTCCTGCTGCAATGACGCATGCTCAAGGTTTAGAGCAATAATCGTGTTTCTCTGTTCCATTACTTTTGCAGCATAGTTGCTACACTTTTCATTCAAGTCTTTCAAGCACTCAATAATGTCATTAAAATCGCGGCAGGTGTCAAGCAATTTTTCAATGTCAACCGGAACAAAGTCACAGACGGCAGGGATTCCTTCCACTGAGGATTCACCGGACTTCAGTTTCTCAATATGTTCTACCACCGCATCGCAGCGGCGAAAACTGCTTTCCTTAAGATCGAATCCATGTGTGGTTGCATATCTGGCTATGGACGAGAACCGGAGTTTCTCCGGGCAGCCAAAAGCTTCGCTTGCATAGTATTGATTTACAATGCGGATCAGCTCATCTGTCGAGTGCTGTCTCGGTCTTCCCCGTTTCGTCATTTACACACCTCTGCTCTTTTGAAATCAACAGGTACTTAAGAGTATCGCTTCTAAGCTGCTTCAGTTGTTCCTCTATCTTTGTCATCCTGCCCATACTTTTTCGTAGCATCTCAATGGAATCCATGAGAAAGTCATAGTCCGCCTCAATGTCTTCTCTGAGACGATTTTTGAGATCAATACGAAGTGCCGGACTGTCTGGAATAAAGTGCGGACAGGAAATGCAGCTGCCAGGACCATTTTCCAAATCCCAGTATTTGACACATTCAAACGGGTCGAGCATGTCAATTTTCTGACAGTCACAGCTGCCATCTTTCACCCGAAGCATATCTGTCCTTGGAAGCACAGGATTGGCAGGCAGATGGATGGCAGCTGCAGCGTTGTCAAATAAAAAATGCATCACATTACAGCCGGTAAGAGAAGACATGTTTGCATAATAACCCATGCTGGTTTCTATGTTTGAGTGGTTGGCAAGCGCCTTGCAGACAGAGGGTGTATCCCCGGACAAAATCAGGGAAATCATGGAAAGATGCCGGGTATCCCCCAGGTGGATGTGACCATTTCGCCCTGTTAATTCAAGCAGGACCGTGTTCAAAAGTGTCCTCATTTGGCTGTAGTTCATGTAGGAATTCTCATTTTGGGGAACAAACAGGGTGTCAAGTGTCGGCTGGGGAAGCGCTTCTGTTTGCTTCAGATACCAGTCAATTTCTTCTGCCAGACATCTGGGGATCTCATACGTGAAGCATTCGTAATCATCTTTAATCTTGTAGCTGACGAAGCGGCGGTTGTCTTTTAGACGCGTCCGTCGCACGGTCATGTAGTAACGGTCGTCCCGGGTATTCAGACAGTTCCTGGGCGTCAAAATAAACTCTGTAGGGCGCAGAGGAAGAATCACGGTCAGGTTCCACCAGAGGTAGATCGGGAAAATCCGGATTCTTTCAGCTGTATCTGCTGCTTTCCAATGAGCAGATAATGCCTCTTCGAAACTCAGATAGTCTGAGAAATCAGCCAGTATACGGCTGTGTTTTGGGCCTTTTGCATCCAGATGCTCCATCATCCAATCCTTTTCCAGGGTGAAACCGGGGAGCATTGTAAGAAAATCCAGCAGGAACTCCCGGCAATCCGGTGGAACAACAGGAGTTCCGGAGGGTGTCTTTCCCAACTGAATTAGCATGCGGACAATCTTCTGCAGTGTATCCACGATATACCTGCCCATGGAAAACAACACAAATGCTTTCACCGTTTTAAGATATTCACTGCAGGTGCAGCCGGTCCAAAGTGCAGCCGTTTGGTCATACACAGACTCATCCAGGGCAAAATCGAGTGTAATCACATGCTTTTCGTCAGTCAAAGTCCAGGAGGTATCTGTTATTTCGGCAGGCAGAATCACCTGCTTCAGACGGTATTCATTGAAGCGCACCGAGGCCTGCTTCCAGACCTCGGGCGAGCATATTCCAATCTCAGTATAGCTTCCATATCCATTATGCTTCTTCGCATTCAGCATTGTTTATTCTCCGTGTTATCATGTTTATCAGGTCATTGGCTGTTTCGTGACTGTAAGACTGAAGTGACAGATTCTCAAGAATCCCAAAGAGGACCGGCAGAATGACCTGCTCATTGATTTTGTTCAGCCGTGCTTTTTCCACTTCGCCGGCTGTGCGCATCTGACGTTTGTTGTGTTCATACGAGGAAAGCATCATATGGATGCCGGTCCGGGACCACAGTTCACAGCCACAGCCAATGCAGGTGGAACGTACAGGATCCATGCAGGGCAATCCTGCAGCTGCCCGCAGACAGCCACAATGTTCGGATTTTCCCGGCGCCATTCCTGTACAGATATCGGACAGAAGTCTCTTCAGTTTTTCTTCGGTGAAGCCGTCTTTGAAAAGCGTGGATAACTGAGCATACGTTCTTGTTTTCACTTCCGAGAGACCGGCGGTCACGTGTTCCAGCTGAGCAGAGGTCAGTCCCAATGCCTGTATGAGTTCTGTCTGTTCATGTATATCCAGAATTCCCCAATCCGGATTCAGCTGGTTGAGCAACAGGGTCGGAATAAACCCGAATACTCCCCGTTCAAACATTTCGGCAGCAACAGTTTCCGGAGAGAGCCCGGTAAATGAGCGGTCTCTCAGATAGTTGTCCGTTGACTCGGACATCTGTCCCTCAGACAGCTTGTGACTGCGCAGAATGGCGGCTGCAAGGTATCCGGTAATATGGACGGTGCCTGAGGCATCCACCATGTCCGAAACACCTTGCAGATACGATTTTGTGCATCTGCGAGTGCTGAAAAAGTACGCACCACCGCTCAGCTCCAGAAACTCGGAACCAAAGAAACGCTCAAGCTGGGATCCGGCTACATAATCCTTTGACGTCAGTGGCATCCCCGCTTCGTGAAAAGACGCAATCAGTGCCAGAATTTTACCAAGAACCGGGAAAAGGCTGGTGGGGACCGAAACAACCAGGGAAGAAATGCCGCTGTACCGCTGAGTTTTTCGCGGCACACGGTTTTCGGTTTCAATCCGGAAAAGCCAGCGAGTGACCAGTTCCGTTGCTTCGCTGTTTCCGAATTCGCCGCTCAGAATATCTGACCTCAGGGATACACCATCCTTTTGAATTTCCGGTACGGGAAGAGACCGGATATCCGGTATCCGAAGTGCACAGAGAAAGCACATTGCTGTCAGGAACCAAACCTCGGCCATTCGCTGGTCGGAAGCAGCCTTCTCCAGGTAATGACCGTTTTTTACCGCCTCATCGTCAAAAATCAGCCAGGCCATACGGGCGAAATTGCGGCTTGAATAGGCATCTGTCGGTCGACGAACAGTAGAAGGGGACAACCTGTACCGGGTTTCCGTTTTGGACATTCTGCAGCAAAACCGCAGGAGAATCAGAAAGGCTTTTCTCGGCAGAATGTCTGCAGCTCCCGAAAGAATCTGCTCAGTCTGCTCGTCTGACCAGGCAGCCTGGTCTTCTGTCAGTGTCGAAAACAGGTAATCCAGACAGATGACATGGTCGGTGGCATTCCCTTCTCCTGCAGCAATAAACGATTTGAATTGGGCAGAAGCCTCCGGGAACCGCTCTTCAAAACAGGTTAAGAGCACATTGCACTGCAGATCCGGTGGCTGTAAAAATGCAGCCAGCCAGCGCTCCAGACTCGGGAATGGATCTGGAAACGCGGAAACAACGATATCATCTCCTGCACATTGGTGATTGAGCTGAAACCACTGATTCTGGTTCATAAAGAAAAGCAGCTTTCTGTAAGAGGACGGACTCCCGTCATACAGAGAATGCATGGATGCCGCTTTTTGTAAAACGGTGCTGGCAAACGGAACAAACATATCATTCATGGTTCTTTCCTCCAAACTCAATGATTCCTTCCAGAAAATTGGCGCCGGTTTCCCTGACCATCCTGTTCAGTTCGCTTTTGTTTACCCAGTAATTCATGGAACTTTCAATACTTGAATCCCCGCGCCAGTACATCAGCTGTTCCGGAGTGAGACCACGGAGAACCAGCTGAAGTGTAAAAATATGCCGGCCTATATGGGTGGACAGTCCGCGTGCCTCAACAATCTTTCCGTATTCATTGAGCACTACATTCGAGCTCTTCTTCAGCTCAGGAACAAAATGGTTCGTCACAAGAATGTTGAAACGCTTCAGAAAATCCCGATAAGTCATTGCCAGACCTTTGCTGTTAACAAACATTGGCGCATAACTTTTCTCGAATGTTTTCCCGGCAAGAAACGTCTTGTGAAATGCGTAAGCCGTGCGAAAAGCGTTAGCAAAGTCAGGATACACCTTTTGGTACCGTTCCTTTTTAATCTGGCCTATCTTGACACGGTCGCTGCGAAGAACGCGTTCACAGGTCAGATTCACGACTGGCAGGATTCGGCCGCATCCATCCGTGCTTTCTGTAATACAAGGCCCGTATATGCTGGAGTCCTGCCAGGTATTGAGCGCCTCACTGCATCTTAATCCTGCGAAAACTTCCATGCAGATTCCGAATGCAATGTCCGGTGCATACTGGAACGCAAGAGAAAGCAAAAGGCGAAAAGCTTCGGTACTGATATCGCGAAGAGGCGGAAGCGAAATTGTCCCGCCCCTGATATCGAAAGCAGGAACCAGAATGTCTTCAAAATCACCCCGGTAACTGCGAACACGTTTCTGCTTCAACAGAAGATCCGGTGAAACACACATATTCCTGAATTTCTTTGAGAGCTGTGCCATTGTATGTGCGCACACATTCACATTTCTTGCAACGGTAGCTTTGGTTCGAATTGTCCCGTCTGCATCATTTCCTTCTGCGTAATCCGTAAAGTAGCGCTGCATCATCTCCTTTGTGATTTCCAAAATGGAGTCAGCCTGAAATTCGGTATAGTGCTCAATCAGGATGTAATTCAACATTTTGGCAAAGAAGTAGGCAGCTGGTCTTGCAGAAGAGGTAAACGGGTTCAGAACAGTCTGTCCCTCAGAAAGATAGTTTTGCAGCATGGTCACAGAATGCGGGATATCATTCGAATCAACCAGGGCAATGAATGTTGCAGGGATGGCTTTTCCTTCCTTTCCGGCGATTTGGACTGTTCTGACAACATAACGGTATTCTGGGTTTATCATGCGAGCTCCTTTCGTTGACAATTCCAGACTGAGGTCCTGACATTAAAACGGCAGATCATCTGTATCGGGTGTCATCTCATGGGAAGCAGCTTCCTCATGGAAATCCAGATCGTCGAAAAACCGAATAGAAGCCAGGAAATCCACGAGGCATCCTCTGTCGTCATAGGCAGGGTAAGGCGGCCATTCCGGGCGATTCCCCTCCAGCACCCACTCACGGACCTGGGCAATTTCTTCCCTGGTTGCATCCGGATACCCCTTTAAATAACGTTTTGCATCCAGAAGCCGGATCTCATCCTTAGCTTCTTGAGGCAGCAAACCAAAATCCCGCGGGAAATCTTCAGGAATTTCGTCGGCAATGAATTCCGGAATCAATTCCGGATCCATCCCATTTTCAAGATACAACAGAATCAGCCGGCGAACTTCCCGGGAAAAGTAGTTCCTCATACACATGCCTCCTCCCATTCAATTCGAGTGCGGCGTTCATCATCCGAATTGAGATACATGCCGAAATTCACAGAATGCCCGGTAAGTGGGATGTCGACATTACAGGCAGAGATAATCTTCCCGAGGAAACGAAGCTCTGCTTTCATCTGCCTGATTTCAGTCTCTTTCTCCTCAAGTGTCTCAGAGAGACCAAAGGCTTGCAGCTCAAAATCCGAGCACTGATTTTGCAGATCCTCCATAGACCAGAGCAGCAGGTCAAACTGATTTTCGACCTTCTCCAGAACCTTTTCATTGTTCTTCTTCATCTTTTCCAGTTCATTTAACATAAAAGCTCCTTTCGCGAGGCAAAGGCAATTTTGCCTATCCGGTGTGACGTAAACCGGGAAACATGTCCGTATTTTGCGCAGACAAATCCCATGAATACAGCACCGAATTCCGCAGGGCAGCCATATTTGCTGTTGTTCCGAAAATGACAGTTGTCAAAAGGCATGTACAGTGACCTCCTCTCCTCCAGATTTCTCCGAAACAGAACGGCTATCCGGTGCATGCTTGAATTCTACCGTTACCTTCGAAAAGAGAGTAGAGAACGGTGGTGTCAATACGTCAAAACCAAATTTGGAAGGCTGAAATAGATGTCCCGAGAATTGCGGCGAGGACTAAAGAACTGCCTGTGAATGAGACGAATGCACTCCCTGCAAAGATTTGCTGCACTCTGAAGCAGAGTTATTCCAAAGTTCTTCATGATAGAATCCCATTCATTCTTGAACTTCTCAACAATATAGCAAACTGCATCTGGGTCCGTTGCCCCCGAAAGCTGCTCTTTCAGGAGTTCATCCGGAGCATCTGCTTCCAGGCATACCTTTATTACTTTCTCAACCGGGATATTCAGATAGGGGATGAACGCGTCGAGGATGATTCCCTGGCAAAAACCAAGTTTACGACTGCGAAGACGGGGCATTTTCCACGAGAGAACCATACCTGAAACATGAATCGTTTTGCGTCTGATACCATTCCAGGAGACGTGCCCCTTTCCCCGTTCTCCCAGATCCAAAATGTAATCATTCTCATTCAGAAATGCCTGAATTTGTGCGCCTATCCTGTCGCTCATTTCATCCAGCTTTTTCTGCGCTTCTTCAATGTCCACCACTGCCAATTCTACAATTTCATTGAATTGCTTGTTTTCGTCTTCTGTTTGCGGTATGATTAACATGTTATTTCTCCTTCTTGTGACTTGGGGATATAGCGTGTATGAGCAACCGTGTCGGGGTGGCTCATACTTTTTTATTATCTGATTATCTGACAGTATCCTGGTCGGAGATAACGATACGGGACTGTCTGTCTGGTAAAACTGTAAGTAACCACGAGAACAACAGGAAGATATCCAATGTCAATTAGTTAACGGTTTTTCAAAAGAAAAATGGCCTGGAAGCCGTTTAGTTAGGCTCAAAAGAAGGTAAATTCCACTAATAGTATTGCCAAAGCATCCGGATAGTAGAAAAATGTAAATAAGGTGTCATAGAAAATGCGCCTTAAATCGAAGAAGAAAGGGCATATTTCCCCCTTACCCCCATAAGTTACCTTATGGAGCGGCCGCCTATTAACCTCCTGACATGCGGTCGATTACGTTAAGAAATACAAGCTTAAGAGAGAAAAGATGAATCAAGCTTGTAGATGGACGACTGGGACGACAATACATCAGGCAGGACGATAAAGGAAGAGCCTGGCAGACTGTGCCTTAATCTTCCTTTCGAAATAGCGTCCTGGCCTGACAGGAATAACGAAGCGTGAAATAAGCCGTGATACATTTCGGGCTGGAATATGCTGTCTAAGGAATCCTTTGCAGATACAAACAGCAGTAGAGAAATTGACGAGGTATTCATGCTTCAGGGCCCGTTTCTCCTTGCGATCTTTTGAGATAACAATACTCCTGGCAATCACTTCACAAAAATTAAACAATGTCAGGGCT
>JAFUZM010000128.1 GCA_017476605.1 Clostridia bacterium | reverse complement strand
CGTTCCTGGTCCTGCTCGCTATTGTGAACAGTCTTGGACTTGTCGCCTCTGCAGGCATAGGGGTTGCGGAAAAGGTCTGTGGGTTTATCATGCTGATTCCTGCGGCATTCATGCAGGCCATGGCGGCCTTTGTTGCACAGAACATCGGTGCGGGGAAGTATCAGCGTGCACAAAAATCTCTGGTATATGCGATCACAGTCTCCACTGGGCTTGCCGTTGTGATGTTTGCCATTACCTTCTTTAAGGGAGACCTGCTGTCTGCCGTTTTTGCCAATGATGCAGAGGTGATCCATGCATCCGCGGACTATCTGAAGGCATATGCAATCGACTGTCTGCTGACCTGCTTTCTGTTCTGCTTCATCGGATTTTTCAATGGGTTGGGGATGACACGATTTGTCATGATTCAGGGAATCGTTGGAGCGTTTCTCGTCCGAATTCCTGTTGCCTTTTTCATGAGCAGACAGGTTCCGGTTTCCATGTTTCATATTGGACTTGCAACGCCATGCTCAACGGTTGTTCAGGTTATCCTGTGTCTCATCCGGTATAGATTTGCAAACAGGAAGTTTGCACCGACCAAAGATATCGAAAGTGACCATTTCCCCAAATAATCCTTGTTATGCATCTGCTCTGTGAACCGCGCTCGTTTGGATCAAGATGATGATGGACCTGGGACTTTCAAAGGCGAAGGAGTGTGAGTTCGCCTGCTCCTCAATACAGTTTCATGCGAACCGGACAGTGAGTGTGCGTTCTGGGGACAAGTGGGAATGGAAAAGCATGTATACCGTGTAGCATCGTAGCTGTTGTCGCAACGCAGGGACCAGATAGAATCACTTAACCATCAAACCATGTACCGGCAGAGGAGGGAAGCTTCATGCGCTTTGAAAATGCCTACTTTATCATAGGATCTGCTTATGCCGGGAAATCGACGATGATCCGGCTGCTGGCAGAAAAATACAGCGGCATTCATTGCGAGGAAAACTATCATGATCGGTTTTTCCCTGACCTTGACAAGGAAGAGTTTCCCTACCTGAACTACACCCGTGAACTTGAAGACTGGCATGACTTTATCAGGAGAAGTCCGGAGGAATACGAGGCCTGGGTAGATGGTGTCTCCAAAGAATGTGAAAAACTGGAGCTCCAAATACTGGAAGAATTGTCGGTGCAGAAAGGACCGATTTTCGTTGATACGTGCATTTCTGCTGAGACGTTGAAGGAAGTTGCAGTTCCCGGACATGTTCTGGTCATGCTGGCAGATCCTGAAATCTCTGTCAGGCGATTTTTTGAGAGGCCTGACAGGGAGAAGCAGTTTTTATACTGATTGATCATGGAAGAGCCTGAACCGGGAAAAGCGCTCGAAAACTTTCGAAAGGGCCTGGAGCGGATCAATTCGCAAGAGCGGTATGAACGCTTTCTGAATGCCGGATTTCCGGTCATTCTCAGGGACGATAACCGCAGGATTGAAGAGACGCTGCAAATGGTTGAAACGATCTTTGGTCTTCAATGAAGATGACATCTTCAGAGGACTTCAGTGTGTTTTCTCAGGAGTGAAACAAATCATCAAGCATGACCTGGTTTTGAGCAATGCCGCTGTACATATTCCTTTTTAATCCATATGTTGTAATCAGTACAATCTGCAGAGACTTTTTTGTTTTTGATTCATATCTGAAAGCACTTACTTTATTTCGAAGAACAAGATCATATGCTTTGTCAATGGCAAATTCATCCATAGAATATTTGATTTCGCAGATGTCAATGATTCGATCTCTGCGATCAATTAAAAGATCAATTTGCGCTCCTCGGAATCCCAATTCTTCATTTCCGGTGGTATTCCATACGCTTTCCTCGGACAAGACACCCGAGATTCCGAGTTTATGCTTGATCTGCGGAATGTGCTCAAAACAGAGAGATTCGAACGCCAATCCTTCCCAGGAACGTCGGGAAGGAAGATCGGTGGAATTGCTCCAAAAATGCGGATCTTTTCCCTCATGATCTTTGATGAATCGAAAATAGAATAATGAATAGTGATCTGAAAGCTGATATCGTGCATCCTTTGTTTTCTTTCCATAGGAACGCGCGATTCGAACAAAATCGGATGCAATCAGATTATGAAGCGCTTTGGTAAGCGCACCATTATCACTGATTCCGGTGATTTTACATAGTTCAGATCTGCTGAGACCACCACGTTTTGAACCAAGCGCTTCTGCGATTTGTCTATACAGGTTACTGTTGGAAAAGAGTGTTTTGTACAGGTGGTCGAATTCATCCCAGAACTCCCCACGAGGAGCAAAAAACAATCGGTCGATATTTTGACTGAGAGAATACCTCCCATTAAGTGCATTGAGGTAATAGGGAATGCCGCCCATGATCATATAGCATTCTGCAATTTCATATCGGGACCACATAATATTGTGAGACTGCAGAAAGGATTCTGTCTCGTGAAGCGTGAATGGTCTTAAATAGAGACGGCAGGTTTGCCTGCTGAACAACCCGCCTTTGTTCTCTGAAAACTTTTCATCCAGCCACGATGAAGCAGAGCCGCAGACGATAAATACCAGGTTGTGCTGTGCAGCACCCCAGTTGTTCCAAAACCACTCAAAACTTGGAAGAAAATCCGATTTTGGAGTGTCCAGCCATGGCATTTCATCAAAGAAAACGATCTGCTTTTCTTGCGTGTCACATTCCTCAAGATAAGTTCGAAGATATTCAAAAGCCTGCGCCCAGTTTTTCGGCAGATTCCATTTTTTTCCGGTTGTGCGTATTAATTCTGATGTAAAATTACGTAATTGAATGTCTTTTGACTGATTATATGCGCCGGTAATGTTAAACGCAAATCTCTGATTGAAGTATTCGTTTATCAGAAATGTCTTTCCGATTCGCCTTCTTCCATAGACGATGATCAGCTGTGACTGATTACTGTCTATGCAATCGGCGAGACGCTCGCATTCGTATTCTCGCCCGATAATGTAACTTCGCATTTCTCGCTCCTTCGTCACAAAATAGATTGTTGAAATCAGATACTATTATACACATTCCGACGATATATGCAAGATATTTGCCTGATAGTATGTCGAAATCTTACTCAAAATCTGAGATTTCGACATACTATCGGGCGATTTGCTCTTTTGAAGTGATAAGCATCATTATGGCTCCAGCGAAGGGAAAGCGCTCTGAAACAGGCTTGCACAGAGGTTATTTCAGGGATGGCAAGTTGATTGACTAGCAGCACCTGGCATCAGGAGAGAAGAGAGGAAGAAAAGCGGGAATGATTGGAAGCAGGGTATGGAAAAACCGCCGAGATATTTCGGCGGTTTTATTCATACTCTCAATGATTAGATGCCCTGAGCAGCGGTGATGATGCTCATCAGGTAGACCTCCTCGGCATTACACCCGCGGGAAAGGTCGTTGATTGGGGCATTGAGACCCTGGAGAATAGGGCCGATGGCCATGAAACCGCCGAGTCGCTGGGCGATCTTGTAGCCGATATTGCCGGACTGGATTTCCGGGAAGATGAAGGTGTTGGCATAGCCTGCAACCGGGCTGTCGGGGAACTTGAGCTGGCCAACCTCGGGGACGAAAGCGGCATCAAACTGCATCTCACCATCGCAGGCGAGTTCGGGATGGGTCTGCTTCACGATGGCGGTGGCATTGCGCATCAGTTCCGGACCCACACCACTGCCGGAACCGTTGGTGGAACAGGAAAGCATCGCAATCTTCGGGTCGATGCCAAACAGACTGGCTGTACGGGCGGTCTCGACAGCAACCTCTGCAACCTGCTGAGCGGCGCTCAATGTGACATTGCCCTCAGCATCCAGTTTGTCTTCGTAGGAAACGTTGATGGCACAGTCGCCCATGGCGAGGACTTCATCGTCCCGGATGAGGACCATGCAGGAGGAGACGAGGTTTGCACCTTCCCGGGTCTTCACAAGCTGGAGCGCGGGGCGAACGGTGTCGGCAGTGGAATAGGTTGCACCACCGAGAAGACCGTCAGCCAGTCCTTCCTTGACCAGCATGGTGCCGAAATAGTTAGGCTGAAGGAGCAACTGTCGGGCCTGCTCTTCCGTAGCTTTGCCTTTGCGCAGGGTTACAAAATCCTGCACCAGCTGATCCATATCGGGATAGGTTGCGGGGTCAATGATCTCAATCCCATCAATATCGAAGCCACCGGCAGCGGCGGCTGCCTTGACTTCCTCCACATTGCCGATAAGTACAGGGAGGATGAGACCATCTGCATTAAATCGTGCAGCCGCCTCAAGGATGCGGGCATCGGAGCCCTCCGTGTAAATGAGCCTGCGCTGGCTGGTTTTGAGAAGACTGACGAGTGGATCAAGGATTGCCGGAATGGTGCTTTCTGCAGCTGTTTCCGCCAGACTCAGGGCCGAGAGACTCAGCAGCAGGATGAGAGCAAGAATCAGGGAAATCGTTTTCTTCATTTTATCCTCATGCCGATGCGGCAGTCGGCAGGGCAGAAAGAAAAGCGGAGCCGCGGAATTCCCACTTTTCATGAATGCAGTATGAGAGATAGGCGCATTGCAAAGGGAAAGGAGTGTTACTGCTTTTTGGAGAAGCGGGAGCGATCATCCTGGCTGCCTTCTCTGCGCAGGCGCTCTGCGGCCTTTCTGACACTACCAGATGAGATGGCGATGTTGTTTGGCTTTTTGGAGCGTACCTCGTTAAGGGCTGTTTCATAGGTTGTGATGAAGTACTCAATGCTCTCGGTCATCAGATGCATGGCATAGCTGACGTCATTTTTCGATACAACCAGACGACGCTCAGTCATTGCATCTGCATCGGCATGGCTGATTTTGTTTCTTACCTCACCAAGATGGAAATAGGCATAAAGGACATTCTGTAATGTTTCCATACTGTCGCATGCGGTATAGCCGGTGATTTTTGACGGATCACTGTTATTGACAGACTGTGCACGGAGCAGGGCGTATGCAAGGTTTCTGTCCTCTCCCTTGGAACCGTCAAACTTGACGCTGCCACGATCATAGGTCTTGACAAAATAATGTTCGATCGGATCCATCTTATAGTATTCATACGGCTTGAGTTCGAGCCGCTGCAGCGCAAACAGATTGGTGACCGCATCGACCTTGGATTCGTCATCGCAGTAGTAGAAAATGCCGGCTTTCACCAGATTCTCCGGAGCGTAGGTTTCGATCAGAGTCAGGACCTGCTGATACAGCTGATGCCGATATGCCCATTTTATAAGTGCCATAAAGGATATAGGGCCATCTCCCTCCAGCAAGGTGCTGTAATCTGAGAGGATGCATCCGGCAATGACGCCGAACAAAGATCCGTACTTTCCGGTTTCGGCCCAGGAACGCTCGTCACGTAACAATTCACGCAGCTGATCAATGCCCTCCTGCACTTCCTGAAGATTGCACATGGAAATGCCGATGTCCACATGTCGCGCGGCGTAGACCAGACTGCTGATCCGCTCGTTATGCTCACCGCTATTTTCCCAGAAACTAACAAGCATATCGGTCTTGTTGTAATTGAGGAAAGCATGCGCTGCAGCGACAAGCTCAGTAGATTGGGAAATAAACGTACGATCTAAGATCTTGCCGGTAAGCGTCCTGGACGTCTCAAAAACCTTGTAGATTTTCTTTAAATGAACGTTACTTCCCGGTGTAGAAATGAGAATATCGAGGATATTGAGAACAAGATGATCATCAACGACGGAGTTATTGCCGAGAGAAACGAAAAGATTGATTTCATCGTTATCCACAGGCTGTTCCGGGTCAGTGTCCAAAATGCTGTTTACCCAATATTCCCTGTTTTCCAGCATATCTACCGGAATGTAGTGTGTGCTGAGGTTTTCATTGACAGGAAGGATTTCGAGCTTGGAAGAGGATTTTAACTGCATGTACAGGTAGTTCGTTGCCCAAGTCATAATAAACAGGAGATCTGTGCTGTGCTCCTGGAAGGCGGCAAAAAGTTCATTCTGGAGCTGCTCAAGCAAAGACCGATTTGAAGCCAGCTCATCAAAAAAGCGATTGAGACGCTTGGATTCCTGTTTCGAGTTTTTCTCTATAAAGCTGGTGATCATCTGGATGAGCTTAGCGCGATCTTCCTCGGACAACAGCTTGTTTATCGCCTGCTGTTCGAGACTTATCTCATCAATGTACTGTGCAAGTCTGTACCGGTACAGATCAAAGGACGAGAGGGACCAGGGATTGGCAGAATAAAGCGCCTTCGCATCCCGGAGACGCCGTGGCTTTAGAATCTCTTCACGATCTGAGGGCATTTCCTCTCCGATGACGAAGATTGCGTCAATGGGAAAACGGGCAAGAACGTACTTGGTGCTTGCTTCCATGCTCTGCAATGCTTCGCAGTAGTCAAAGCCGAATTCGTTCTGGGCAGAATAATAACTGGGATTTCGATCGCTATCCGAGGCATCCAGAGCTGTTAAAAGAATGTTTCGAGTCATGTGCGTCCTCCTAATGTTGATATGTCTTTTACGAGGGAGTATTATACATCTTAAGCAGAAGATCGTGTATTACGGCAAGGCACTTCAGCAAGCATACCGCCCGATCTTTGCCGGATAACAAGGTTTTTGGCAATGCCTATGCTGCATCCGCTCTATGGGAATCAGGATGCTCAACCAGGGGCTTGGATCATATGGCAAACGCCTGCATCTAAGAGAACCATTCCCGAAAGATGGGCATGTTTTTCAATAAGATATCTTATGAAAAACCAACCTTCTTCAAACTAAATATATAACATGATTTTGAAAGATAATTCAAGAGGGGTTTCCGAACTGTCAAATCCAAATCGCGATAAGAAAGTGTGCTTACACTCTTACCGGCAGAAATGCCAAATTACGGGAGAAGCTCGCCGATTTAAGGCACAGCACTAATCGAGGCAGCCTCTTCTCGCCGCGCCAGAATACTCTCTGGCTCGGACGGATTGAACGTGTACTTTCGGGATGCGGTTTGAACTGGCGAATCGTGTATCGGGAAACATCACCCAAGTACATTGCCTGGCAGCAGGGTGTGACAAAGCAGGCGGAAAGGTGAAAGAAAGGCTTCGTTTGGGATGAACCAAGAGATGGGATGATCCGGAGTGCACTGAGATATCGGTTTTTGCATGGCTTCAGTCGGGAAATCAGATGGACAAGAGTCACTGAGAAAGAAGTATTTGACAATTTGGAACATTTTTTAAGGCCTGACAGGCTCAATTTTTTTAAGTTTGACAATCTGGAAACCTCCATTGACAAAAACTTTGGGAAGAGATTATTTTAACACGGTATGATTTGTGTCAGGATTTCATTTTGCTCTCAGCGGGTGAATTGCTGCAGTGTATCAGATTGTGGAGCGATGCACATCCGGCAAAAACTGGCACTTCAAAAAGAAAGAACAACAATGAAAGGAGAGGATACACTTGCCAATGCGAAAAAGCGAAAAGGATCAGTACGATAAAATGAGACAGCGTATGGAAAGCGGTGAGCTGATTGACCAGCCAGCGTGGTCCTTCATTAAGGAACTGAATTCCTACAGCGCAGAACGCTTGGACAGCGTGGCAATCCGGGACGGGTATCGCACCTATACGTACCGCCAGATGTTTAAGTACTGGGAGAGGTACGCAGAGGCTTTTTCCGGACTCAACATCAATTACAGGTATCATTCGCGGGTCGCACTGATTGGTCCACCACAGACCGAAACGATTTTTGCCTTTTACGGTCTCAATATGACCGGGGCTTCCATTTCCAACATCTATCATCTTGATCTGTATGATGAAAAGCAGATTTACAGCATGATTGAGCGGGAAAAAATTACGGACCTGGTTGTTGCAGAGCTTTACGCATTCCCGCAGCTGATGAAGCGGCTGCTTCGTAATAAGGAAGTGCTGGGGCTGCGCAACATCATCCTGCTGCAGAGCCCGATGGGCGGTGAATTTGCCATCCCCGCGCTGGAGGCGATGCGGAATCTGAATAAGGAAATGTTCCGTGAACTGCCCGGTGGCCTGTTGATGGAAGATCTTCTTGAGAAGTACGAGGCGCGTCCCATTACATACGGCAAGGGTAATTCTCCGATCATTCTTCATACGACCGGAACGGTCAGCGGTATGCATAAGCCGGTTCCTATGACCGATAAGGCCATCAATGCCTTTGTGGTGAGTGCCATTAAGGCCAAGGAGACCTACGAGGACTTCAAGAAAGCGCCGAAGCACCTGGTGACCTTCCTCACGCTGTACCTCAACTGGGTCTACGCCATGGTCGATATGCTGCATACGCCGCTGGGCCTTGGTATGGAAATTGTTACGTTGCCATGGGGCGCCACTAATCCGCGCTATGCTGAGGCAATTGAGTATTATGGAATCAATATCATGTTCACCAGCAAGACCATTCTTGATTCCTGGCTCAAGACGATGCCCGATATGGATCTTTCCAAGGTGAAGCTCGTGTTTATGGGCGGAGCCTATATCTCTCCTGAATTCAAGAAGGAATTCAACAGCTATCTGAAGTCCTGCGGATCCACGGCCAAGATCATCAATGGCTATGGACTCTCAGAGATGGGCGGTGCCTGCCTGCTTTGTCCCTCGGATCGGGAGGATGACGCCATCGGATTCCTGCTCCCCGGATTCAAGGCCAAGATCCTTGTGGAAGACGAGAATCGCTATTATGACATCTCAGACGGACCGCGTACCGGTGTGCTGCTGCTGAACTCTGAGACGATGAGCAGCGGAAAACTGGATGATACCGTGTTCTTTGAGCTGGAGCGGATCGACAATGAGGACTATTTCAATTCTCATGATCTGATGCGCGTGAACGAGGATGGCAGCCTGACATGCATTGGACGGTCGAACCATTACTTTGTCAATAACGCCGGTGTGCGTTTTGATGCAGGCCTTATTGAAACGGCGGTTACTGCTCAGCCGGGAATTGCCGCATGCGGACTTGCGCCGGAATTCCACAAAATTCTCCATGACAACGTACCAGTCCTGTATGTGGAGATGAGGGAGAAGGGTGCAGGCAGTGTAACTGTTCTGAGACAGGCCCTGATCCAGGTCTTCATCACAGATGGAAAGCTGGCGGATACCAACCTGCCCAGCCAGTGTGTGATCACGGAAAACATTCCGCTGAACGCCAACGGAAAAGTGGATGCCAAGAAACTGGCGTCTGGAACGGTGACAGGAATCCGTTATTCCGTCAAGCCCGTAAAGCTGGACGGGAAAGTGGTTGACATCCTGCTTGTCCCGGCACCGGAGGGTGAACTTGCGACCATGGGCGCAGGCATTCCGGAGGAACTGGAGAAGGATCCTTATAATATTCTCTCCGAAGTATTTGCGGTGATTCCGGATATTAACCAGGGCCGTTTCTTTAAGCTGCTTAAAATCCCGGGCCTCAGAGAACTGGTCATGAAGCTGACAGACTTTGATATTAAGAATATTCCTAGCAGTCTGTACAACATGACACCCAAAATGTTTAATATGGCATTTAATAAATATATCGTGCCATTAATGAAAGGAGCACCTAAGATGAGCCAGAAGAAGAATCCATTTAACACTGTATTTCCAATGTTCCAGGGCATGATGCCCATGATGCCCCCTGTACTGCCCCCGATGCCGCCTGTTCCGCCCATGCCCAACTTCAATAGCTGGAACAATGATGCCAGCGAAGCATGCGATGACTTCAACTCCAGCATGATGAAGTTCTGGAAGCAGACCATTGAGGCACAGAAGTCCACCATGGAAGGCTTTAAGGATCAGTGGAATCAGTTCTTCGAGAACAACATGGAGATGTGGGATACCTTTGCTGATTCTCTGCCGGATGAGGCGCCGAATCTGCCGGGCGTTCCTGCTTCTAAGACAGCCTCCATTACCCCCAAGAAGATCGTAAAGCGGGCAAAGAAGTTCCAGGAGATCGCAAACAAGCATATGGTCGAGCAGGCTGATACCGCTGTCGATTTTGCCATCAAGGGCCAGGAGGAGGCCGTTGATATCGTCTCTAAGGTAGTGGACGACATCAAGGAGAAGAACGAAGAGAAAAAGGCTGAGACCGAAGAGGCTGCAGAAGTGGTCGATGAGGAAGCAACCGTAAAGTAATCGGTAGCGATTTACTGCCAGGTAAACTCTTCTGATTTTGCAAGGGATCGCTCCATTTACATTTGCGATCCGTTAAATCTGCAATGTACAAGCAGGCTGTATTCTGTTTTACGAATGTGGCCTGCTTGTTTTTTTCCTACAGCTCATCCGATGGGCACCTGACGGTTATTCCATCTGCCGGGCTGCGGGAACAAAGGAAAGAAACGATTATGAGAACAGCTTCCATTATCATCAATATCATCATCTTCATATGCACCCTCATCGTCATCCTCTCTTATTTCCGGAAGGATGGAAAGTGGCAGATGGAAAGCGGACGGATCATGTTCCGCTTTTTTACGGTCCTCTCCAACACTTTTTGTGCAGTTACAGCCCTGATGATGGCAGTGAGCCAGATCAGTGGCACGGTCTCTCCGTTTGTTCTTGAAATGAAGTATCTTGGAACCGTGTCAGTTACCGTGACGTTTGTGACGGTGTTCCTGTTCCTGATCCCATTCCAGGGAGGCGTGAAGAAATGGCTCACTGGCGGAAACATCTATATGCATTTGATCGGACCGCTACTGGCCATCTTCTCCTTTATCTTCCTTGAAAAACAGAAGATGACCTTTGGAACCGCAATGACAGGGCTTCTGCCCATGCTGCTCTATGGGGCAGTGTATCTTTATAAGGTCATGTTCGCACCCGAGGGAAAACGCTGGGAGGATGTCTACGGCTTTAATAGGGAGGGCAAGTGGCCAATCGCCTGTGTGGCGATGACGATTCTTGCCACGCTCATTTGCATTTTCTTCTGGCTGGTATAAGACGGAAAAATGAGAGAAAACAGAAAGGACAATGAAGTCATGAAACACAGCAATATGCCGATCTATCTGTTGATCCTCAGCATGCTCTGCCTCTGTGCACTGCCTGTCGTCGGTCTTGGTGAGGAATCAACGCCGTCTCCGCTGAGCAACTGTGCCATCCTCCATGAACCGGAGTTTGGTGGCGTATATATCACGGCAACCATAGATGAATTCAATGCCTTAGGGTACAACTACGGAGACAGCGTGGACATTCAGTTTTCGAATGGCTATATGCTCAAGGATCAGCCATACTATAACGGATATTATACTCATAACGGTGTGAGCCTGCTGGTGGCTTATCCGGGGTATGACTATATCAAAGCCTGTATCAATAATGGCGACGATCTTTGGGAGGTTGCGGGACTCTCCGAGGGAGATACCGCCACAGTCTCTTTGAATGCGCGCGGCACCTATCTGGATATCCAGAACGCGCGGGACATTCATTATTATGATGACCGTGCCATGTATGAGAGCGACGTAGTGTTTGCCAATTTCCGCAGTGTCTCTGTCAGCGGTCTTGCGCCCAATACGCTTTACCGCTCTGCTTCTCCCTGCGACAACCAGCATAATCGCGCCACCTATGTCGATGCTCTGATTAAGGACGCCGGCGTGCGCTGCATTCTGAATCTTGCGGACAATGAGGAAAAAATCGCTGGGTACCTTGCAGATAATAGCTATGAGACACCTTATTTTGTATCCCTGTATGAAGAGGGAAATGTGATTCCTCTCGCACTGAACATGAACTTCAGTGCTGCGGATTTTCAGAAGAAGCTTGCAAACGGACTGGGTGCTCTGGCAGAGCATGACGGACCGTACCTTGTCCATTGCACTGAAGGAAAGGATCGGACAGGTTTTGTTTGTATCCTGCTGGAAGCGCTCGTAGGCGCGAGCTACGATGAAATCGCTGCGGACTACATGGTGACCTATAAGAACTATTATGGCATCACGAAAGACAGCGACCTGGATCGCTATACTGTCATTGTGGAGGATGTGCTGAATCCCATGGTTCAGTTCATCGCTGGTGATGGAGCAGATATAACAACGGCAGACCTTAAGAGTGGTGCCGAAGCCCTCCTGCAAAATGGTGGATTAACACAGGAGCAGATTTCTGCCCTTGAAGCAAGACTTTCCGCCGAATAAAAGATAAGAAACCGTCCGCAGTAATGTGCACTGCGGACGGTTTCTTACTTGGAAATCGCCTTTCTTCTTTGCTTGTTCGCTGCTTTACACCAATCAGCATCTGTTACGCTTGATTGATCACGACTACAGAAACGTTCTATATGGGATGCACCAACTTTTCGACCTAAGATAGCGTACAATTCGATATTGTAAAAACAAAATCACTCTACACATCGAAAATGCATAGAGTGATACAGACGACTTCTCAGTTTTTGGAAATCGTGATGCCCGTTATTTGAAGAAACTCTTCAGGGGTCATGCCCAATTTACTCGCGGCAAAATGAACATCGACCATTCCGCCTTCTACTGTTTCAGCATATGCTTTCATGCGGCCTTGAGCATATTCCTTTGCAAATCCTTTTGCATATCCCTTTACATATCCTTGAGCATATCCCTCTGCATATCCCTCTGCATATCCCTCTGCATATCCCTCTGCATATCCGGCAGCTATTATCTGTTGAATTGCTGGACACATATTAACGGTTCCTTTCTCTTTATTCAGTATCAATCGGCGATCAGATTGATCAGTTCAGCGGTTTGGTTCAGTTTTTTGGAATCGTAATGCCTGTTTTTTGAAGGAACTCTTCAGCAGTCATCCCCAATTGACTAGCAACGTAATGAACGTCGATCATCCCGGCTTCTACCACTTCAACATACGCTTCCATGCGGCCTCGAGCGAATCCCTCTGCGAATCCCTCTGCATATCCGGCAGCTATCATCTGTTGAATTGCTGGACACATATTAACAGTTCCTTTCTCTTCATTCAGTATCAATAAGGAGTCGGCGATCAGGTTGATTGCTTCAACGATTTCGGTTCAGCTTTTTGGAATTGTAATACCTGTTTTTTGAAGAAATTCTTCAGTAGTCATACCCAATTTACTCGCAGCAAAATGAACGTCGACCATTCCGTCTTCTACTGTTTCAGCATATGCTTTCATGCGGCCTTGAGCATATCCTTTTGCAAATCCCTCTGCATATCCCTCTGCATATCCCTCTGCATATCCGGCAGCCATTGAAATCTCTCTCATCTGTTGAATTGCGGGGCACATATTGACGGCTCCTTCCTCTTCATTCAGTATCAATTCGGATTCGACGATCAGGTTGATTGCTTCAACGATTTCGGTTCAGCTTTTTGGAATTGTAATGCCTGTTTCTTGAAGAAACTCTTCAGCGGTCATACCCAATTGACTCGCAACGTAATGAACGTCGATCATCCCGGCTTCTACCAGTTCAGCATATGTTTCCATGCGTCCTTCAACTTTTCCCTCAGCTTTTCCCTCAGCTTTTCCGGCAGCCTTTGACTGCTCTCTCATCTGTTGAATGGCTTGACACATATTGACTTTTCCCTCCTCTTCGTTTAGCTCTAATTTGGAATCGGTGATCAGGTTGATCAGTTCAGCGGTTTCGGGATTCATCCGTAAGAATCTTTCATTATCTTCCGTAAGACGGGATAATGATTCTCTATCCCTGGAATACTTGATGTATTGCAGCACGTCCCGGAAGTCTGTGGTGAATTTTTCAAAATCCTCATCCGGCATCTGTGCCGGGGCAATGAGGTTGATCCGATAATCCGGTACGAAGCTCAGCAACTGCTCGTTGTTGGTATTCAGCATCTCGTGAATACGAATCGGGCCGTCCCATTCAGAAGAGCCAAAGTAAATCACCAGAGTGATTACCGGCATCAGCTTATCGCCTTTACGGAAACCGGAAAGGAATTCCGCTTTTGTCAGCCGATCTTCTTTTCCGTAAGATTTTCTGGCAGCCTGAACCTGCTGTACATAGTTTGATGCATCATAGTGCATATTTCTCACAGGCATGGCGTAATGAATGCTTGCTTGATTCTCTACGCCCAGCACTGCATAGATCGCTTCATGATCGTGCATGACACTCAGTAGTTTGAGCACATCCCGGTATTTCTGCTGCGGCACTCTGGCATTATTGCCATACGGTATGGCGATTTCCGCTGTATCCAACGGTTTCAAATCCTCCGGTTTGATGACCGGCTGACCATCATAGATCAGATAATTGAAGGCATCTGCAAAGTGGGATGGGTCGGACATAAAGGCCTTCGTTTCCGTATCTATCTTGCCCATGGCTCGCACCTCCGTTTCCTTTCGCCTCTATTTTACGCCTTCTCCTTTTGAATGGCAAGTATCAGTTATCAGTGGAAGCAGCGCGATTCATTGATTGTTGGGGGAATAGCATTCGTGCCTCAGCTTTGAATCCAAGATACAATAAAAAGGAGCCATACATGCCCCGTTAAGTGCAGGAGCAATGGAGGACTGTCAGTTTACAGAGTGCTTTTTTGGACATCCATTGATGTCTTCTTTTTAAAACCGGGGTTTGCCTTGGCCTTCTCTTTACCTGCCTTCTTGTGGAGTTTGCCTTGAGGAAATCTCATCAGGATATCAGGAGCGGGGACTTGACAATCTGGAAAACCCATTGACGTCAGAACCAAAATAAGGCGATAATGAAGCGTTGTAGTATGGCATCATTCTGCAAACTGCAACGTGCCTGAGGTTCTGTATCTGCTACAGAGGTCGGGCGACAATAATTTTACTTGGAGGCAACGATATGTCTACATTTTCCATGATTGTGATTATGGGCGTGCTCATGATTCTCGGGGGCATTGCCATGCTGGACACTCCGCTCCTCAATTATATTGGCGCGGGGTATTCCATCATTCTCTTCTTTTTCATTTCGGGCATCTTCGGAATCATCCGTGGATTCGTCGAGAAAAAGTACAATAAGCAGTTTTTCTTCTCGATTCTCAGTCTCATTTTAGGTCTCGCCGGCTTTATCGTGCCCGGTGCAGCGGCCATGAACAATTCTGTGCTGCTTTATCTGGCGGCTGCATGGTTCCTCATCCATGGCGTACTGTCCATCGCCTCTGCCGTTTTAAAAGGGGAGGAAGAGCAGAAGGGCATCGGACGGGCTCTGTCCATTGTCTTTGGCGTGCTTGAACTGGTGATGGGCATCTATTCCATCGCTCATCCAACCGTGCTTGCTGTCGGTCTTGGACTTCTCATTGCGTTCTACTACATTGAGGCTGGCGTCAACATGATCCTCGTAGGAACGGCGATCTGCAAAGGAAGCAACAGCCTGACGATCCTGTTTACCTTCATGGGAATTCTGACACTCATTGGTGGTATTGCCATGCTTGCGACTCCGTTGGTTACCTTCCTTGGCGCCGGATATTGCATCGTCATGCTTTTCTTCGTCAATGGTCTTTCCGGCATCGCACGTGCGTTTGCTGAAAAACGGTATGACAAGGAGTTCTTTTTCTCCATTCTGAGCCTGATTCTGGGTGTCATCGGTATCGTCGTTCCAGGCATTGCCGAGCTGAATGATTCCGTACTGCTTTATCTGGCCGCTGGCTGGTGCATCATCCGTGGTGTGCTGTCGATCATCACTGCCCTTAGGCTCAAAAAGGAAGGAGCAGGCTTCATCGCGACGCTCATCGGCATCCTGCTTGGCGTTCTGGATGTGGGCATTGGCATTTATTCCATCGCGCATCCCGCAGTGCTTGCCATCAGCCTGGGCATCCTGATTGGCCTTTACTTTATTGAGTCCGGTCTCAATATGCTTTTCCTGGGTTCAAACCTTGCGAAGATTGTGGCGCTCAGCCGTCAGCAGTAATCCACGGGCGTGTATATGGCATATGCAGTTGGGAAGAAGGAAATGTGCCCATCGCGTAAGAAATGGTTTTATGAGGAAGCAGATATTTGACACATTTGTCTGGCAAATCAACGGATACAAATGAATCTGCATAGGAGTTGGCCAGTTTGCGGAGCAAACAGGCTGTCAGGTGACGAGCACTGACAAAAGTCACTATGCCGAAAGAACAGGTTGCTCGTCAGAGGAGAACAACATGACCAATAAGATAAAAATACTGGCAGCGCTGCTGCTCACCATGCTGCTTGTCACCATAACGGCCACTGCTCTTATGGAAAGTGCGTCTCAGGAAACGGCATTCAGCCAGTGGAATGAAGATGCGCTTGCACTTAAAACACTGATTGACTATGTGGAAGCAGTGACCAATGAAGACTCTTCCGACTTCATCCCGAAACCAGATCGCATTGCTGTCTTTGATATGGACGGCACACTGATGGGAGAACTCTATCCCACTTACCTCGAGTATTACATGCTGGCCTGGCGCATTTTGAAGGATCCGAGCATTGAGCCGGATTCGGAGATGCTGGAGGTTGGCAGACTGCTTCGGGACTGCGCACTTGATAATTCCTTCCCTTCAGATATGGCCATGCGTCACGCAGTACAGGCGGCAAGGGCGTATTCCGGTATGACACTGCGTGAGTTTGAGGATTTTGTAACACAGATCCTGGTACGTGATGTGGATGGATTTGAGGGCATGACCTACAGCACCAGCTTCTACCTGCCTATGGTGGAGGTTGTGGAGTACCTGCAGGATAACGGCTTTACCTGCTATGTCTGCTCCGGTTCAGATCGTTTCATCTGCCGCGTCTTTATTGAGGGCATGCTGGACATTCCCTACAATAACATCATCGGCATGGATGTGCAGCTGGAAGCGACGGAGCAGGGAGAGGAGGACGCGCTTGATCATACCTTCTCTATTGGGGAGGATATACGGCGCACTGACAAGCTGCTCATCAAGAACCTCAAAACCAATAAAGTGCTTCAGATTGCCCAGGAGATCGGACAGCGGCCTGTGCTGAGCTTTGGCAACTCCAGTGGCGACACCAGCATGCACAACTATGTGATCGGCGGCAATCCATACAGAAGCGCAGCCTTCATGCTGGTCGCAGATGATGATGTTCGGGATTACGGAAATAAAGAAAAGGCGGCTGGTCTCAGGGAAAAGTGGGAGGCGGCAGGCTACAATGTGATCTCCATGGCCGATGACTGGAAAACGATCTATGGTGAGAACGTGGTAAAGACTGGAAATTTCCGCTGGCTTGAGGAACTGGCTGAGGAGCGGGTGCCATCGGATGCGTCCGTCGAAGAGACGACAGAGGAGAACCAATACGTGCTCTTCCTTGGAACCAACGACAAGGATACAAACAAGCCTGTGTTCGCGCAGGAAGAGGCCAGGGAAAAGGCTCGGGATATCCTGATCCGCTACTTTGATGCGTACACTCTCCAGGAGGCCGGCGGCGCATTTAAGTCAGAGGACGGCAGCGTATATCAGAATTATACACTGGTGATTTCTCTCACTGGGACGACAGAGGAACAGGTGCACGACGCAGCGGACGAGCTGCTGGCGGTCTTCAATCAGAGATCCGTACGGATTGAGACGAATCTGGCAAAAACAGAGATATACTCCGGGGATTGATCCCCATGACCAGTGTGTGATCTGAAACAGCAATGAAAGTGAGGTGCCAATATGAAGGGAAACAGAATATGGGCAGCTCTGCTGTGTGCAGTGCTGGTGATGATGTGCCTCACCAGCTTTGCCGCGGCTGAGGAGGCAAGGGGCGATCTTTTTTCTCAGTGGAATCAAGGCGCTCCGGCACTGGAGACACTGATTACGTACGTTGCAGCCGTGACCGATCCTGCATCACCGGACTTTATTCCGGAAGAGGATCGCATTGCGACGTTTGATATGGACGGTACGCTGATGGCCGAACTGGCACCAACCTATCTTGAGGTGATGCTGTTGACCGAACGCATCCTGCTGGATCCCTCCTATGAGCCGGATGAGGAGATGCTGGAGTTTGGACGCATGTCCCGCGACCATGCACTGGACAAATCCTTCCCGGGGGATTACGACTATGAATTCTCGTATCATCAGGCCAGGGCATTTGCCGGGATGACACTGAGCGAGTACGCAGATTTCATCAATCGCTTCCTTACGCATGAAGCGGACGGATTCGAGGGCATGACGTATGGGGAGGCCTACTATCTGCCCATGGTCGAGGTCATTCGGTATCTTGAGGACAATGGCTTCAAGTGTTATGTGGTTTCCGGAAGTGATCGCTTCATCGTACGTACCTTTATTGAAAAAATGGCGGATATTCCCTATGAGAATATCATCGGTTCCGATACCGCGCTGGCAGCACGGGATCAGGGAGAGACAGATGGCATTGAATATGTCTTCACAGGAGATGACGAGCTGGTACGTACGGACAAGCTGCTTGTCAAGGACCTTAAAACCAACAAGGTGGTCCAGATTGCACAGGAGATCGGCCGTCAGCCGGTGCTGTCTTTCGGAAACTCCAGCGGTGATGTGAGCATGAACAACTATGCCCTGCTGAATAACCGCTATCGCAGTGCAGCGTTCATGGTGATCGCGGATGATGATGAGCGCGATTACGGCAATTCCGGCAAGCATGATGAGCTGACGGAAAAATGGCTGGGCATGGGCTACAGCGTGATCTCCATGCGGGACGACTGGAAAACCATCTATGGAGAAGGTGTTCGCAAAACCGGGACGTTCCACTGGCTTGAGCGGTTGTCTGCAGAGCGTGAGCCTGCTCAGGAGAGCGGACGCAATGAGACCCAGGGCATGCAGTATGTCATTTACCTTGGAACCAATGACAGAGAGACCAATCAGCCGGTCTTTACGCAGGTGGAATCCATGGAGAAAGCCAAAAAGATCCTGATGGCCCACTTTGGGTACTATACCATCCACGAGGCCTATGTCGGCTGGATGGGGGAGGACCAGAGGGAATATCAGGAATATACGCTGGTGATCTCTCTAAGCGATGCCACTGAGGACGAGGTGCATGCTGTTGCGGATGAGCTGATCGAGACCTTTCATCAGCACTCCGTGCAGATTCAGGCAAATCCAATAACGACACAGTCATATTCGAGAGACTAATGGAATGAGGCCATGTTGGTGATGACCAACATGGCTCTTATTAAAAAATGGAGCAACTGCATCGTGGCGATCCACAAGAAGGATGGGAGCGTATGAAAAAAGGAATGGGCATCAAGGTCAAGGTGGCGATCACTGCGATCCTGTTTATGGGAATTCTGGCAGCGGCTATTGCTATCGTGGGATATAAGCTCTACCGGGAAAATGTCATGGAAAGCTACCTGAGCTATGCAGATACGGTGCTTGAATATGCGTATCGGGCAACTGAGGAGTTCGCTTTCGGGGATATGATCCGAGAGCGCAGCATGCCTGAGGACTATGAAGTGCTGCGCTCAAAGCTCAATCAGATCAAGGACAGCTCAAAGATCGAGTATCTGTATGCGATCTACTTTGATGACCCCAACAATATCCACAGCCTGCATTATGCGATTAACGCAAAAACACAGGCGGAATTGTCCACAGGTGCACCGCTCACTGAAATCTACAGTTACATGGGGAAGCCCTGCGAAGAGGGCGGCTTTGCGGAGGATACGCTGCTGACGCTGAGCCAGGCGGTTCGTGGCCGGCAACGTGAAAGCAGGGCGCTTGAGGGAGTTTCAGAGGAATATGGGTACATGCTGAACGGATACCGCGTGCTCTTTGACAGCAAGGATCAGGCAGTGGGTCTCATCTGCGTTGAAATTGACATCAATCGAATCAATAAGGGCCTTCATCAGTATGTGCGTCTGGTGGTCCTGATTTCCGCCATCTTTGCCGCTGTCATTCTCATTTTGTATCTTTCCAATATACAAAAGAACCTGACGACGCCCATTGTCAGGATGGCGGAAAGCAGCGATGCATTTCTGAACAGGATGCGAAGCCATGCGGAGCCTGAGGACCTTTCGTATGAAGAGGTTCCCATAAGGTCAGACAGTGAGCTCAAGCTGCTTGCGGATAATGTGAAGAGCCTGGCAGATGGCGTTGCCTCCTATATGATCAACCTGAAGGCGGTGACAGCGGAAAAGGAACGCATTGGCGTGGAGCTTTCGCTGGCGACGAAGATTCAGGCCTCCGCGCTGCCTCACACGTTCCCGGCCTTTCCGGAACGATCTGATTTTGATATCTATGCATCCATGGATCCGGCAAAAGAGGTAGGCGGGGATTTTTATGATTACTTCCTGATCGACAGCGATCATCTCTGCCTGGTTATGGCGGATGTTTCCGGCAAGGGGATCCCCGGAGCGCTCTTCATGATGGCCAGTAAGATTGTCCTGAAGAGCCTGGCCATGACGGGCCTTTCGCCATCAGAGGTTTTGCAGCAGGCCAACGAGGTCATCTGCTCGGGCAATGAGGCGCAGATGTTTGTTACCGTATGGCTGGGCATCCTTGAGCTTTCTACCGGGACACTGATTGCCGCCAATGCAGGTCACGAGTACCCGGCACTGAGGCAGCCCGGTACCTCATTTGCGCTGTACAGGGATAAGCATGGGTTTGTTGTCGGTGGCATGGAGGGCGTGCGCTATAAGGAATATGAACTCAGGCTTGAACCAGGCAGCAAGCTGTTTGTCTACACAGATGGTTTACCCGAGGCCACGAACGCAGCGAAGGAGATGTTTGGCACCGAGCGGATGCTGGAGGCGATCAATGCTGCAGCAGAGGACTCGCCGCAGGAGATACTGGAAAGTGTCCGGGGCAGCGTAGACAGGTTTGTAAAGGAAGCGGAACAGTTTGACGACCTCACAATGCTGTGTATCGAATACAAAGGGGCATAACCACTTCGGTGGTGCTTATGGGGGAATCCTGCAATTCCTGTTCGGTTTGACATTCTGGAAATCCCTCTTGTGAGTGCAGGAAAACAACGGGTATAATGACGATAGAAAAGGAAGCGAGTTACATGTGTGCCATGCTCATGCGACCGCCCCAGGAAGCTTTTGGCCACTAAACCTCTTCTGCGAGGAGTTGGCCTGTTTACGCAGCAAACCGTTTGTCAGGTAACGAGCACTGACAAAAGTCACTGCGCCGAAAGGCCAGGTTGCTCGCGAGAGGAATTCTGCTCTTAAGCGCCTTTGTGGGTGCGTTGCTTTTCTATCCCTTGGTTCTATCTCATTTGTGTACTCGTAAAAATGATTGGAAATGGAGTTTAAAGAAGATGCAAATACAATTCAAGAAAATATCGGAGGTATTAGAGGTTGCATTCACCGCTCTTGGTGCAGTTGGTTCTGTAGGTGTGATGCTCTTTGGTGTGTGGCATTTTGGACTCGGCGAGGCATGGCCGGAACTGGTATTGAATCTCTTCTATATTGCCTGTCTGGTAATGGTCGTGATGTATTACTTTGCACACAAGCTTACCTCGATGCAGTTTAACTACTGGAGCTCCATCTGTGTGGGGATCACGATATTTCTTCGCGACATCCTTTTTGCGCCTCCGCTGAGTATTTACCCGATCCGACTGATCTGTCGCGGTCTGTCTGTGGTGCTTCTTCTCATGCTTACCTATTTCTATGCCCGCAAGGAATGGAAGACCTATTCAAAGCGTAACCTCTGGATGATTTGCATCATTGATATGATCATTGCCGCACTTTATCACTATGACATCCAGCTTGAACCCGTCACTGAATACACCACGTATATGCTTACAGAAATCTGGATTCGTCCCACCATCACCTATGGTCTTGTGGCATGCTTTGTGGCGGGAAAAAATGAAAATAATGAAATGGCAGAAGCCAAATGAGGAACGTCCCATCTGATAGATATCTGAGCAAATCGGACAATTCACGCCGTCAGATACATCCGACAGTATGACTGAAAACGCCAGACTCCATCTCAATTCCCGATATGAATGCGTCTTAGACAGAGGCGTTCTTACGGGAATGGAATGGGGTCTGGCGTTTCTGTGTTATGTGGATTCAAGGAGCCGGACAGTTTTTACCGTGGTACATCCTATTGTGTGCTCCCCAATCATTTCTTCTACCACACCACCACGTCCTTTCTGAACTGCTCCTGGGAGGACTGGCGCATGTAGATCATGTGGCCGGTAAGCTGGCAGGTTAAGAAATGGGGGGCGCAGCTGTGCACCAGGATAGGCTAAAGAGCTGCATCCGCGACTGATTTAAAAAGAGCCGGTCTCTTTGAAGAGACCGGCAAGGTGTAAAAGAGGGGAGATACCTCTCAAGAGGTAGCAATTTGAGTGTCAAGTCAACACTGGACGATCAGTGCCTGATGACAGGAAGGAAACTTACTTCACTGTCAGGAGGGTTGTGATCTCATCAGGGATGGCTTTCACGATGTTGTTGATCAGGCCACTGACGCCGTTGTTCAGCAGATCGACCATTACCAGAGCGCCAGCCTTGCCCTCTTCTTCCTGCAGAATATCCTCGATGGAAAGAACGGTCTTTTCATCGCTGTAGAGGGGCAGGGTCAGTTCGCCGCCCGGAGTGAGGGCCTCTGTCTTAACCATAACCGGGGAGTCGGGATTCATGACATAGAGACCGGTAATCGCTGCGATGCCCTCATCGTTATAGACGACATCGGTATTAACCGCATAATAGATTGTGTCGCTGGTAGAAGTGAATTTGATATTGGAGGAGGTTTCGTCGATCACTTTTGCTTCAAAGACAATATTGGTTTTGTTGGCGGGATTTACCAGCGTCATGTAGTAAGCTTCATCGGAAACAAAGTATTTGATCTGGTCGGCATCCTTCTCCGCGCCTTCCTTATAGGTGTCAATCACGATGGCCTTGGTATTGGAGACAGCGCCGCTTTCATTGACGATGCAATAAACGGAGCCCTTGACCTTTGGAACCTCTTTCTCGTCCACAATAACCGTTACTTCGCTGGGCAGAATGATCTTGATTCCAAGCTTGTTAAAAGCAGCGATCAGGGAAGGAATATTTTCGTCCTGAAGACGCTTGTTAACAAGCTTTACGCCTGCGTCAAGGGCATCCTTAAGATCGACTTCAAAGTCCTGCTTTGCGTTAAAATAAGTGTCGGTCTCCTCAAACATGTATTCGGCTTCTTCTACCTGGCCCAGAGTGAGAGAGGAGAGGAAGTCGGCCATATATTCCTGGGAATATGCAGCGTAGTTCTTGTTGAGTTCGGCAAAGTTAACGCCTTTAAATGCACGCTCAATCTCCGGAACAACATCCTTGAACTTTTCGAGCTCTTTCTCGGATTCATTCATCAGAGCCTCAAAGAGGTCGACGATGGTGTTCTCGGCAATGGTGAGGGTGTAGTTCGGCAGGAGGCTGGTGGACAGAACGATTTCTCCGTCCTTGTCGCCGATAATGTAATTGGCAACTGGGGTTTCCTTAATGATCAGTTCGCCCTGGGTGCCATCTTCAGTCGTAACGACTTTGGTTCCCACGTGGTTCATGACGCCAAGAAGAGCAGAAAGAGATGCTTCACCTTCCTCTGGCATTCCAAGCTCCTTGTACAGGTTCAGAACGGCCTCTTCGTCGATCTCAACGTATTTTACAGCTGTTGCTGCAAGAGGAAGCTCTTCGTCTGCCATCGCACCGATGCAGGACAGGCACAGCATCAGAGTCAGCAGAAAAGCAAGTACTTTTTTCATCACACGGATTCCTTTCTTTTTATTGATACACGTTTCTGGCTAATGCGTTTTCAAACGGGCCAGCTTTTGAAAGCGTTTTCATGCACTAAATCATGATAGCATGAAAATGCTGTTTTTTCCATGTGAAGGGGTTTGACAATCTGTCAAACCCATTAATAAACTGTACTCTGGATGCGTACATGCATCCTTTTATGGACGACATACGGATCATGCTGACCAGGCGCATACAAAATGCATGCCGGGTCGTCTCTCGGTGTACCGCTGGTTTTCTATGGGAATGTGTGAACAAGGTCAGCCATCCAAATTCCCCATAAAGAACGGATAGCGCAGCTTTTTCAGCTGTTCTTTTATTCCCTCTTTTGTGAGAGGCTTTACCATGAATCCACTGGCTTCTGTGCTCCAGGCATCAAGGGAATAGTCGGGGTAGGCCGTAAGAAACACGATGTTTGTCCGGCGATTGATTTCAAGCAGAGTGCGGCAAAGCTCAATCCCGCTGGCCGTTCCAAGCTCAATATCAAGAATGGCCAGGGCAATACGGTTCTTCTTTGCGTATTCGATCGCTTCGAGTGGCCAGATAAAGCCCGTAATTGTGGCATTAGGCAGAATCTCTCCAAGGACAGACAGGGCATCCGAGAGGATGACCTTACTGTCATCCACGATGATGACATTGGGACTTTCCTCACTTTGAGCCGTAAGCTGGAACAACTCATTTGCATCCACCCCGAGGCATTCTGCAATACGGGGAATCATCGTAGGGTCAGGAAGACGGCTGGCGTTTTCCCAACGGGCGACGGTAGAATGATTGACAAATAATAGCTGCCCGAGCTGTTTCTGAGAAAGCCCTTTTTCCTCCCGCAACTTTCGCAGGGTTTTCGAAAACACAGAATTCATAGCATTGCCCCCTTTTTTCCGCTCTGAGATAAAGATAAATCAGTTTTCCCGAAAAAGCAATGAAAATGAGTAAATTTGGATTTGACAATCTGGCACACGTCCACTTGTTTTCCGGCAGGGAATATAGTAATATTCAACCGGATGGAATTGAGAACCATCAGGCGAATGCCCTCTGTTTTAATAAAGAAGAAAGATGGATTCCGTTATCTTCGGAGACTTTGTATCAATGTGGAGGTGTCCCTCTTCTGCAGGTATATTTGGGCGGTTGCCCACCAGGCAATTCTTCACCGGAAAGGAAGTACAGAATGAAAAGATATCTTTTTCCTCTGCTGATCCTCAGCCTGTTTCTGATGATGGGCTATGGACAGTGGGCAATTGGCGAAATTGAAGCGCATACGTATACCCGGATTGATCAGGAAACCGCGAAAGAGATGATGAGGAGGGAGGATGGCCATGTCGTCGTGGATGTTCGCAGACAGGACGAGTATGACGCCGGCCATATTCCAGGGGCTATCCTGATTCCAAATGAATCGATCGGCTGCGATTCTCCGGAGGCATTGCCGGATTATCATCAGATCATTCTGGTGTATTGCCGAAGCGGGAACAGGTCAAAGCAGGCAGCGGAAAAACTGGCCTCAATGGGTTATGCGAACATTTACGAATTTGGCGGGATTATTGACTGGACAGGGGAAATTGTGACAACGGAAGAGGAGTCAAAAATGGATACCGTGGTTCTTCGCTTTTCATCGTTCTCCGGTGGCGGATATGAGTATTCCGTCAAAGTGGAGGATCCCTCCATCATCAGCTGTGAGACTCGGTATGAATTTGAGGAGAACGCCGAGAATATTGACGGAGCATCGTATGATTATTTTGTCTCCTTCAAGGGACTTAAGCCGGGAACCACAACGGTTTGGATCTATGGACACTCTCCGATTATGGAAAGCGAGAACAGTGCATATACAGTCACTGTGGATGAGACATTACGTGTTGCACTGACTCCGTGCCGCGCACTATCCATGCTTTATGTGTATCGCAATGGAGAAATCAGCTACGATTCCTATAAGATTACTCTGGAGGCGGATGGGTATCATGTATCCGTCAATGAGGAACAGGAGCTGCCGCTTCCAACGGATGTTGCGGATGCACTGCTTGACGTGATCGACAGGTATGATGTCGCATCCTGGGATGGGTTTTCGGAATCTCAACGCTTTGTTCTGGATGGCGAGGGATTCTATCTCGACTTTGTCCTGACGGATGGAACCAAGGTTCATGCCCGCGGGGATAATGCGTTCCCTCAGCATTACTATGATGTGATGAATGCGATGTGGAACATTTTGGAGGGGATCACAGAGGAGAAGACAGGCATGAAACTGTATATTGGCGGGACTGAGGTTCCTGTAACCTGGGAAAGGAATGCATCTGTAGAAGCCTTGAAGGCGTTACTTCCGCTGAGCATCCCAATGTCCATGTACGGAGGCTTTGAACAGGTTGGCTCTATTGGAAAGAGCATCGTGCGGGATGATGAACAGACAATTACATGCAGTGGAGATATCGCCCTTTATTCCGGCAATCAGATTGTGATTTTCTATGATTCCAATTCCTGGTCATATACGATGCTTGGTCATGTGAATCTGACCCGGCAGGAAATGACCGATCTGCTCAGTCATGGAGATGTCACCATCAGGCTCACGGAGGACTGAACATCTCCGTTTACCGCATGCTGAATCCGGCTTAAGCCGGGATAATGGAAAAATGCATGAAAACGATCCTCCGGTCTCCATACGTTCAATCGTGTGTGGTGGTGCGGAGGACCTTTTATTTGTAGAGGAGACGGAAGCATATGAACTTGAAAACGATCCACCATATCGCCATCATCTGTTCTGACAAGGATGCGGCACTCCGTTTTTATCATGATATCCTTGGTTTTCCGATTATTCGCTCCAATTTCCGAGAGGAACGCGGGGACTGGAAGATAGATCTGGCGATCAATGAGAACACGGAGCTGGAGCTGTTCGTTATGAAGGACAGACCAAAGCGGGTATCCAATCCGGAAGCCTATGGCCTGCGCCACTTGGCCTTCACGGTTTCCTCTGTGGCGGATACAGTTGCAGAGCTTGAAGGCCTTGGCATCTCCTGTGAGCCCATCCGCTTCGATGCCTACACAAACAAGCGAATGACTTTCTTCCGGGATCCAGATGGATTACCGATAGAAATACACGAGTAGGAAAGAGAACATCTGTGTTTGAAATCCTGCACCGTATCGCGTTTGCAAAACGAAGCTGAGGATGGTTCTGCCCTCATCACTGAAATCGCCACACAGCGCGTTTTTGCAAAGACATGAATCGGCAGCCTGTGGAGCAGATCAAACCGGATAAAAAAACCTCTTGAATTGAGCATGGATGGAGGATGCGAACATGGATAAGTACTTGAAGATCCTTGAGCCTGCGATGAAAAGGTGGCTTTCAGAGCACAATTCCCCGGAGGAAGCAAAGACCCGGTGGGAAAAGACCATGGAACTGGATGAAAAGTGGATCAAAGAGGAAGGGAATCTCGGTGGAAAGAAGAATCCAATGGCCAATAATATGCTGGAAGCCTATGCGTTCTTTGCCTTCTATGAATCGGTCGATCGGACGTTTGGCAAGGAAGATCTAAGGATGATGATCGACGCGGCCATGGGGAAAAGCATTCGCATGCTCTCGCATTTCAATTTGAATACGCTTCTCAAGCATAAATGGATTGTGGGAATCATCTATCGGTATCTTGAAAACTATCAGAAGAAGGCGAAGAGATTTCGCGGCAGGGAATGGGGAAATACCTGGGAAATCCGAATCAATCCGGACAGGCATGAGAAAGGAATTGGGTTTGTCTATGACACGTGTCCGCTGAACGATTTTGCCAGGAAGCATGGATACATTGATTTTCTTCCGAATCTCTGTGCCATCGACCAGATGACCTGCAGCGCAGCACATGGCAAACTGATTCGCCACAAAACGCTGGCGGAGGGCGATGGAGAGTGCAATTACTGGATACTGGGCTCTGAGGAACCGGAGGCGATCGCGGACACCGGTTCCAAATAGGCGCAGCGAATCTGTGGAGAGAGGGGATTGTATGATGAAGAATAAGAAGAACAAGATATACTGGCTCTGTGGCATCATCGGGGCCATCTGTTTTGGAATCGGCGACTGGCTTCTTGGATATGTCGATCCGACGGTTGTGAATGCATCGTTTTCCGTCATCAAGGCGGGGCATGGAGCAGAATATGATCTGTCCAAAATCACAATAACATTATTGCTGGGTGTAGTCGGTGTACCGTTTTTGATGCTCGGATGCGTGAAAATGGCTGAATTTGTCAAAGAGGATCGGAAAAGAAGGCTTTTTCGCTTCTGGATGGCGTTACTTCCAGTCGGCTGGCTGATGATTCATTTTACGGTTTCCGTCTCCATCTGCGTGTATTCATGGGGCATGCAGACACTCACGGGAAATATGGCAGAAAAGCTGGCGTCGGATCTTCTTCAAAGGATGCAGCCTACACAGATTGTTTCCTATCTGTTTGCGGGAATACCGCTTGTCCTTCTGCCGGTTTATGTTCTTGGTGGAAAAACATTCTTAAAAAAGCAGTCACAGGCGTTTACACCGGCTTTATGGATGCTGCTGTTCTCTGTACTGAAATTCGTGCTTCCGCCCTCGCCGTTTTCAAACGGCATGGATACGTTCTGCATGAATGCCGGGATGATCATATGGTTTGCCTACCTGATGATGGCAAAGGACGGCAAAAAGCAGGCGGAGCAATGAACGCTGCAAATTCATGACGTTACCGAAGCAGGAAATTGACCGAACAGGGCTGCAGTATCCGGCAGATTGCAAATCCCATTGTTGCGAGCAAGACTGCCAGAGCATGCATGAAGGAGTTTCATATCTGAAAGGGGAGGACGAGCCATGATTGTGAGACTTGCAAGAGAAAACGAATTACCCAGGATCAACGAACTCAGGAAACAGGTAAACGACCTCCATGTTTCAGGCAGACCGGATGTTTTCAAGCCGGGATTTCCTGAGGAACTGCAGGAGCTCATTCATGTGATCTGGAATGATCCGGAAAAGGAGATTGTGGTGAGCGAGACCGATGGTGTGATCTGCGGCTTTGCCGTAGTGCATCATGTCAGGCGACCGGAAAATCCATTTATGATGGAAAGAGATTATCTGGGCATTGAAGAGTTCTGCGTGGATGAGGCCTTTCGCAGGCATGGAGCGGCATCTGCTCTGATTCGGTTTATCAGGGACTATGCAAAAGAAAAGGGCCTTCATCGAGTAGAACTGGACGTGTGGGAGTTTAATCAAGATGCGCAGGCTTTTTATGAAGCAGTCGGGTTCAGGACATTCCGTCGGTATATGGAGATGCGTGTGTAGGTGTGGCGTCTGAACGTTTCTTCTCGGATTGAAAACGACGCAGCCGCATTTAAGCAGGTTCAGGGAAGCTCAGTCCATCTTGAAAGCGGGATGGGTTGAGCTATATTTTGAAGCAGATTGATACATCACTGCTGCGATTTCGTGTCGTCGAGAATACTGCCACACCGATCATGCGGTTCGAATGGATCAACGAAATGAAAAAGGACCGGTAGCCTCTTAATCTGTCTGTCACGCCGGAGGGCATCTGTCGCCGGAACCAGAAGCGAGGTATTCTGATTGTGAAGACGAAAGATGACATGTACATGCCCATATTCCCTCAGAGAGCGTAATTTATTAAGCTGGAATACCGCATTTAATCGTTTGAAAACTTTGCATTGGTTGACAAAAACTTTGGATTGAAGTAAAATGTGCTTGCTTTCTGGGGAGGATACATATGGATTATGAAAGAATTAAGAAAAAAGCAAATGAAATTTTAAAGGCAAGAGCAGCCGAATGCTCATATATTGAATATAAAGCATCCGTTCATCAGAAGGACAGGATTTTGAAAACAATTTGCGCATATGGGAATAACTATTATGACAATGATATGCAATACCTGTTTGTCGGGATTGAAGACGACAATGATGAGCAACAGAAAGCAGTAACCAAACTTCCGTTGGAAGGATTGACTTCGGGCAGTATTGAGAAAAACAAAAATACACTGAATTCCCTTCGCTCATTTCTATATCCCAATGTCATGTTTGAGTTGATTGCAAATGAATTTG
>JAFUZM010000127.1 GCA_017476605.1 Clostridia bacterium | reverse complement strand
CGCGGATGCGGCAGCCACAACGGCGGATCCGACCACGACTGTCGTTTGCGTTCCGATCTGGATTCCGGGCTACTCCGACATGATGGAAGAGCTGATTCCGAAATTCCAGCAGGTCCTGCTGGGCGAAATGAGTGCACAGACATTCATGGACGGCTGGGCTGATCAGATTACGACACTCAAGGCAGAATTCGATCTGTATTTTGCCAAATAAACACACAAGCAGGCGGCCGGCGGAATTCCGATGGCCGCCTGCTTCATGATCAGGAGGATTAAGCAAAATGATTGGAAAAATCTATCCATCCGAAAAGCGAACGTATATGGATCCTATCAGCGGACATAAGGTGACGCAGCTCACCAGTCAGGGCATCAACTGCCACATGTACTTCACAGACAATTCCTTTGATCTGGGCGGCCATGATATCTACTTTGTGTCCGATCGCGGGAACGAGAGCGGACACTTTAACATCTTCCGGATGAACCTTGATTCAGGTGAAATGATTCAGCTGACAGATGAACCGGATGGTGTGGTCTTCAATGCCTTCACCAAGACGCCGGACAGTGAACTGCTGGTCTACAAATCCGGAAACTCTGTTCATCTGCTCAATACCCGGACGATGGAAAACAAAATCATCTATACGGATAATGAGATGGTCTTTGCACAGATGCATATCAGTCCGGATAAAAAGACCCTGGGGATGACCAGAAATGAAAACGTCGGCCAGACGGGCGACGCCGGGGCCAACTATGACGGCTTTTATGAGAAATTTGTCTGGGTCAAGGATGGCCGCGTCACGCTCATGGACATTGACGGCGGCAATGTGCGGGATGTGTTCTGTGACACGCACCTGCTGGGACACTTCCAGTTTGCACCGGATGACTCCAGGATCTGCATGTTCTGTCATGAAGGCCCATGGAACTATGTGAACCAGCGCATCTGGATCCTGAATACCGAAACCGGCAAGGCCATCCCCTGCTTCCGTCAGGGCCCGGAGGACTGTGTCGGTCATGAGTTCTGGACGCGGGACGGGAACATCGTCTTTGACAATCGCCGTGCCGGCCATGACGGCACCATCTCCTCAGATAAGACCCAGGTGGTTGTCAAGGCGGTTGACAACGGGCAGATCCCGTACTTTGGCTTTGCGGACAAGACCGGTCATGTGTTCCGGACCGTTGACATGCCGTTTTACTGCAACCACTATCACGCCAACAATGACAACACGATCTTTGTCGGCGATGCGGTTGAGGATCTCCTCCTGATCCGTCCGGAGGAAAGGGGGGATCGCCAGCTGACGGTTCTGGCACGCCATAATACAACCTGGAAATATCACTGGGCACACTGCCATCCGACATTCAGCTGGGAGGGTGATCAGATTCTCTACGCCGCCGCAACGGATGATACCCACGGCAATCTGTTCCTGATCGACGACATCTCCTGGGCCCTGAACGGTTAAGTCAAATAGAAAAGGTCCTCCAGTCTTTATCCCACGATCACTCGTGTAGGATACAGAATGGAGGACCTTAATGTTTATTGCCCACACATGATGCGGGGGAACGGAGAAATGGTTGAGAAGAGGCCGATATACACTGGCAAAGATATGCAGCTATGTCACATGGAGCCAGCGGTTTCCGCGAAAACGGATGTGCAGCATCATGGCTCGGATACCCCATTCAATGACCATCCCAATCCAGACCCCGGGGACGCCCAGGTGACACTGAATGGCAAGGAGGTAACCAAAGAGGCAGCGCCCGGCAAACAGTGCCAGAATGGAGACGAGACTTGCAAAGCTGCCATCCCCGCAGGAACGGATGCAATAGGCCGGGAGATAGGCATTGCACCAGATGAGAGGCATGGCAACGGCGCCAATTGCCAGGGAAATCCGGATGATCGGAATGGCGGTATCCGTTGCGTGATAAAGCTTTAAGAACAGGGGCGTTGCGGGATAGAGAATGAGCACGGTAAGGAGGAGGGCAATCCGGCCAAGCTTTATCATGTTGCGGCAGTACCTGCGAACCAGGTCATATTTTCCGGCACCGAAGCACTGGCCGGAAATCGTGGCCGTAAGGGTACTGAGGGTGCCCGAGGTGGTGGCATACAGATTGAAAATGGAATTGCTGACGGCATGTGCAGCGAGGTCTGTTGTGGTCAGGCGGGCCAGGTAGATCTGTACCAGAAGCATGCCACCCTGCATCAGGAGAGATTCAAAGATCAGAGGGGTTCCCATCTGAAAGATCTCGGCAGAGACGCTCTTTGAAAAGTGAAAAAAGTGAGAAAGGCGGATGCCATATTCATTATGGATGGCAAGAAGCCAGACCATGGCCAGGACGGCGCCGACGAATCGGGCGAGGATATAGGAGTATCCGGAGCCCGCCACACCCAGGTGAAGGACATTGATGAACACCAGGGAGAGAATGAGATGCACGACGTTGATGACAACGGTCAGCAGGAGGCTAGAGCGGGTATCTCCGAGGGAACGGAAAATGTTGAAAACTGCATTGAAGGTGGAATAGGGCAGGAAGGAGATCGCCATAAGCCGCATGTACCGGATGGCATAGGTGACCAGAAGGGGCTCGACATCCGGATAAATGGTATTGACGATCACGGGAGCAAAGACATACAAAAGGGAAGCAAGGCAGATCGCGACCAGGGTACAAAGGCCTGTGGACTCACCAATGGCCCGCCGGATCGTAAGGATGTCTCCGTGGCCCTTGGCGCGGGCAACGACGATTCCGCCTCCGGTGGCCAGGGAGGTGAACAGCAGGGATACGATGCCGTTGATGGTTCCGACCATGGAAACGGCTGCAATGGCCGCCTCACCGACAGAGGAGACGAGGGCGGAGCTCAGCATGGATATCGCAAAGATGAAAAACTGGTCCAGCATGAGCGTCAGGAACATGCGGGTGAGCTGAGAGGCAGTAAACTGCTCCGTGGTGAGCAAACGATCCAGCCGTGAGGAAATAGTCAATCCGGACACCTCGAATCCAAATCAGCGAAGATGCGCAAGCGCCCAGCCGGGCGTTTTGCCGCACCTCATGTAGGTCTTGAGAGCGTGCTGCAGACGTGTGGTTGCGATAAAACGATCCGGATCCCGTCCCTGATTCGGGAAGACCCAGTTCATGATGCCGCAGTTGTGCTCATCCAGGAAATCAAGCTCAAAACGATTCTGAAAGGAGAGAATTTTCGAGCCCGAAGGAAGCAGCTCACGAAGCTTTGGGGACATCATCCAGGAATCACACTCCCAGGGCCCGACCTCTGAATACGCCGGAAAATAGGTATTCAGGAAAGCCCTGAACTGTTCAAAGGACGCATCTACTACATCAGGCGTCAGGTCCGCATCCGAGGGAATGTGGATATAGATATGCTGCCTCCCCTCAGTGAAGGCCATTTCATATTCAAGGGTTCCGACCCGGAATTCCTCAAGGGCCAGCTGCCTCGGAAACCAGGTGGGAGCATTGAAGGAAAAACGACCAAGTGTGGCTTTGGCATCATTTAAATACCGGGTGATAAATTTCATGGTATCAATAAAGACCTGGTCAGGGATGCCCATCTGCTGATACCGTTCATAGGTCAGGCAGGCGAGATGCAGGTATTCCCAGAGGACGATCAGGTGGTCCTGATCGTCATGCGTGCGACGGATCAGTTCCTTGGCAGCCTCGGTCCAGGTGTCCCGGCAAAGGAGCTGACGGGTAAGCGCATCGTCGAGACGGGATGATCGGGTTTTGTCATATTTCAGATACCGCTTCTGAATGTCAGATGGCAGGCCCAGAAGCTGGTAGAGTTCATGCGGGAGCACGGCAGTTTCCTCCGTTTTGGTTAATGCAATGCGTATTCTACCGTCTTTACCGGTCAAATTCAATACAGAATTGGTGGATTCTTTTTGAAACGAGAAGAGTCGCGGGTGATATCGCGCGCTTTACTGTTCTGTGTTTGACAGGGAAACAGGAACGGTCGTATAATACGCGTTGTTTGACCCGGAAACAGGGGAAAGGAGGGAATGCAGGACATGAAGGAGCTGGACCGGTTTAACCGGTTTCGGTCAAGACAATATGACCGACCGGCAAAGGAGGAGAGCAGACTGGCGGATATGCGCCGGTTCAACAAGCGATCCTTTGATATTGGCCCGCTGCATCGGTTTCCCTCAGGAGCCCCGTTTCTCAAGGTCGCAATTTCAGTACTGATTATTCTCTGGCTTTGCAATGCCAGTGTTCCACTCAGCGAGGTGCCAAGTGCACAGGAACGCTTTATCCAGTGGGCACAGGTTCAAAATGAGCGCACCATCCAGAATCTGCCCGGGAACACCCCTGAGCCGGAAAGCGAGATGGCAAAGATCATAAACTTTAGTCAGACGGAGCAGCAGACTGAGATTCAAAACGAAATTGAGGCGCAGGTTCAGGCAGAGCAGAAGGCGGGAACTTCCCCGGAAACGGCTGAGACAACGACATCCTTTAAGGAATATGCAAAGGGTGAACTTGAATATCATACGGATAAGATGTCGGTATCCATCGAGCAGAAAAAGAAGGATGGACTTACATATTATGTATGCGACATTCAGCTGACGGATGTCTCACAGCTTCGGACGGCCTTTGCCGGCGATGATTTCAAGAGCGGGATCTATGAGGCGGTCAGCAGCATTGCCGGGCGGTACAGTCCGGTACTGGCGATTAACGCAGACTTCTGCCGCTATCACAGAAACGGCGTCATCATCAGAAACGGCGAACTGCTGCGCAAGCAGAACATCACAAAGCATCATCTGATGATTGTGGATGAAAACGGCGACATGAGCGTGCTGACGAACCGAACGGAAAAACAGGGCCTGGTGGCAGACCGCCTGATGAAAAGCAATACCTGGCAGACCTTCGAATTTGGGCCGGTACTCGTGGAGAACGGGGAGGCAACGACGCTGCCCAATTCCTTCTATGTCAATACGCATGATGGATACAATGAACCGAGAACGGCAGTGGGGCAGATCGGACCGCTGCACTATATGGTCATTGTGGTCGACGGACGGCGCGAGGGCTATTCCACAGGCTGCTCGATTCCCAAGCTGCAGGAGCTGTTTATGGATGAGCATGTTCAGTTTGCCTTTAACCTGGACGGCGGCGGCTCCACGACGCTGTATTTCCTTGGGAAGGTCATCAATATGCCAAGTGGCGGCAAGGAACGCTCGGTGAGCGATATCCTGATGTTCATGCCGAATCCTGTGAAAGAATGAAAGAGGAATATAACGTGAAAAAAGCCTGGACTATTATATTGGCTGCATTTCTTGTGCTTTTTGCCCTGCCTGCCCTGGCGGCGGACAAGAGTCTTGAGCTCATCAGCAAGGAAGTCGAACAGGAATGGGAATACGAGTCGGATACACTGAGAGTTGAGATTCGCCAGTGGTACTATCAGTATAAGAAATCGGATCTGCGTTTCTTCGTGGCAGACATCTATGTGGAGGATCCCAAACAGCTGATGGCGTCCTTTGCCTATGATGAGTATTCCGCAAAGCATACAGAGATCACCTCGGACCTGGCCGAGCGCCACGGCGCCATACTGGCGATCAACGGGGATTATTACAACCACAAGGATCGCTTCAAGCACAGTCTCATCATCCGAAACGGCGTTCTCTACCGGGAGGACAAGTCCAATGTGGAT
>JAFUZM010000015.1 GCA_017476605.1 Clostridia bacterium | reverse complement strand
TCTGGGATGGAAATGTCCTAAAGAGCATTCGCACCATAGTGTCAGAAGAGGAAACATCCATTGTATGGGAAGGCAGAATCGGAACTCAAACTACAAATCTGGACCGGCTGCACGTTACTGTATGGGAAGCAGACAGTCTTGCAGGTGAGGCAACGGTTTTATGGGAAAAAACATATGAGCCGTTCCCTGAAAACCAGTCTGCCTTTGATGAGATGGAAGCGCATTTGTGGAAAGGACTCAGGAAGTAAGTAATAGCCTATATGGAATTGTTCCCGCAAGATATGTAAAAAGCTTCCCGCCAAATGGACAGCGAAATATCGGGAGACACGAACAAAAAAACTCAGGCAGCTGACATAGGCTGCCTGAGATTTTCTTTGGAGAAAGCATGACAAATAGCCGGTTTGGTAAGGATATAGCTCATGCCCGGATATACTTCTGCTTGCTGCTGTTGGGCTTATCTGGGATTGTGCGCTTCAGCCTGCCGCTTTCCAGCAGAGGAAGAAGGACCTTATTTCGGAAATAATCTCTGGAACCTATTTCACAGAAGGCCTGCATCTCAGCCCTGGTTCTGGGTTCAGTGCAATATTGCAGCAGCGCATTGAGCTTTGTGATATCAAGCTTTACAGAAATTGCGGCATTCTCGACTTGACCACTTGACTTGACCACTTGGCCACTTGCGTACTTGCTACAGGTGAAGTCCCCGGCCCAACCTTTGTCATGAAACCCAAATAGAGTAGGATGACAATCTCATTTCGCTCAACGTATGATTTAAGATCCGTAATGAATTGTCAGATCATTTTCCCAGTATGTATTTGCTTCCTCTGCCCTTGCCAACCAGGGTGACACCGTCTATTTCCATTTCTGCCATCAGCTTTCTGACTTGCTGCGCTGTCCGTCCGGTGATCTGGCGGATTTCCTGGTTGGAGAGAGGCTGGTCTTTTAACAGTGTCAGAATCTGTGTTTTCAGCGAGCCTTCTTCTGCCTGCTCTCTTCTGCTATACTGTACATCTTCAGACATCAGTTTGTGGATTTCATTGGAAAGAACATAATAACGTCCCCTGCCTTTTCCTCCCGCAGTCAGGATATGACTATCCACATCCATCTTGTTCAGCGTTTCGGATATCCGCCTGACAGACCTCTGGCAGATTTCGGCGGCTGTCTGAGCAGAGATCTCGCGATGGCGCAACAGATAATTCAGGATGATCAGTTCATCCACTTCGATCCTGATGCCCTTCTCCGAAAGCTGTTTGATCAGCAAGCGGATGGAAGGGACAACCACAGATCCGAGCAGTGTCAGCTCGACATTTTCCCCAGACACCTCATAAATCGGCGTCTCTTTACCCTCCAGGAGCATGGATGAATAAATACGGGGTACGCCAAGATTGCTCCGGTTTACGAGCCTCAGCTTCTCAAATATACTGGCTAGCGCGTTGTTCCTTGATACCGGTGCATGATGCAGAATGTTATTGGGTGTAATGCCGCCAATCAGCTCGCCGGGGCTGCTGATGATCAGTTCATCCGAATACTGCTTGACCATGACCGCACCGGGCACCCGATAATCCCGGTGAACAAAGGCATTCATAATCCCTTCACGGATCGCGATCCTGGGAAACTTTTTGAATTCCGGATGCAGAAAACCAATTTCCAGTGTTGATACGGGATTGTCCGCATCGATATACCTTTCCAGCTCACGCAGAGCAAGGGGAATGGCCTCACTGCCCTCATCTCTGATCGTGTATTCCGTATCGGAAGCCATCTTGCGGAATGCCCATCGATGGCAGGGAACATATTTTTCGATCAGCTGCGGTTTTCCGGTCATCAGCAAGCCTGCTATCGTCAGCTTGCCTTCTTTCAATGCGCCGATCGCCTGCAGCAGGTCTTCGTCACTCATGCTCAGCAATTCCTGCGGGGCGGCTTCTTCAGCCATCATTTCACGAAGCCGTTCCAAAGCGGCGGGAGAATAAGCATCCTTCCAGGTTTCCAAAATGACAGACGCTGTCGCATCGTGATATCCCATGCTCTCCATCATTTCACGGCGGCGTGAACCGGTCAAAGGCTTATTTTCTTTGCCGACACGGATCCAGCCGGCCCCGTCGCTTGTCGTGTAGGGCGGCATGCCGGGGAAAACCTGAATAGCCAGCAGCCTTCCGGTTCCATTATCGGTGGAGATCTCCTGAACCTTGACCGTGATGTGAGGCTCAGTCTGGTCATAAATGCTTTTCTGAACACCCAAAGGATCTACGCCACGCGGTATGCCCAGGACGGCTCTTTCGCATCCTTTTACTCGTTCCCTTACGCCAACAATCACCAGGCCTTCTCCTGCGTTGGCAAAGCTGACCACCGCGCGGACAAGGATTTTCATCATTTCTTTGAAATTGTCTTCCCACTGCTTAAAATCCAGCTCCTGGCCTTCTAGGTCATCAGCGATATGGTCTTCCAATTGCTCCAGCAGAGCAGGGATCTCGCTAATCTGAATCATGGTTTCTCTCCTTCAGTATTGTTCCAATATGCATTTTAAATCAATAATCCAAAACTGTCAATCTCAATTGCACTTATTATTGATTTATTTGGGGCAGAAATGCATTTCTCCGCAGGTAACAAAAAGCCGCCTCCGGAGAGACGGCCAAGTGGGGAATGATTACGCATAGATCAGTTCATTGAGAATCATTTCGTCCGCTCGCTGCCGGATGCTATTCATGCATCCGACCCAAGTCAATTGATCTCGTGCTTTCAGTTCCTCAGTGATGCCTTCTGCGTCTGCCATTTGGCGGATCATTCGCTCCATTCTGTCGGAGCAGCATGCATTGATTTCTGCCAGGTGATCGTACAACTTGCCGGAGAGGAGGAGCTGCGTATACAGGCCGGGATGATGCTCCTCCAGATATGTCTTACGCATCCTGCCATATCGGCCAATACCCTGTCGGGGAGTTTCAGGATATTCAACATCAGGGAAATAGTAGTCTCCGTGGAGAGTATAATGAATGCCGTTTTCTACGATTTCCTTTTTCAGCTGTGTCATGGTGATGACCTCCTTCGTTACGATTGGTGATCGGTTTGCTTGTTTCTGGCCTCTTCAACAGCGTGCCTCAGCAGATCATCTCCGGATCTTGGTTCCACCCCAATTTCCACCCCAACCAGGGTTTACTCAGAGTGTATGATATTGATCGATTTTGTCTGATTTGAATCCAATATTGTCCCGGATTATACAAAAAGACGCATCATTTACAGCCGTCTCCGACTTCAAGTCCTGTTTC
>JAFUZM010000014.1 GCA_017476605.1 Clostridia bacterium | reverse complement strand
TTGATAACATTATCCCTCATCTTCATATAAATGCCCAAAAATCAGAAGGCCCAAAAAGCAGACTTGCGAAAACAACAATGATGGTGCTTGCCGTAACACTCCATAATATTCCGGAGGGTATGGCTGTCGGAGTAGTATATGCCGGAGTTTTCTCAGGTTCTGCTGAAATAACGGCAGGAGGAGCTCTGGCTTTGTCACTTGGTATAGCAATACAGAATTTTCCCGAGGGTGCGATCATTTCCATGCCTCTGCATGCTAACGGCAAAAGCAGAAAACGGGCGTTTTTGGACGGAGCTCTATCCGGCGCAGTTGAGCCTGTCGGAGCGGTTCTTACGATCTTGCTTGCAGGATCTCTCATACCGGCAATGCCGTATCTGTTGAGCTTTGCGGCTGGAGCGATGATGTATGTAGTAGTGGAGGAGCTTATCCCCGAAATGAGCGAGGGCGAACACTCAAACATTGGCGTTATTATGTTTTCGATAGGCTTTACGCTGATGATGGCACTCGATGTGGCACTTGGATAAGAAAATAAAAACCAAAAAAGAAAAACAGAAAGAGGAAAAATATTTATGGCTTCCATAAGAGGAAAAATTTGCAGCCTTATGACTGCTGCACAAAACGTCAACCCGTCAGCACATCCTGACGCTGTTGCAAAAATGAAAAAATTGGCAGCTAAATACATGGACGTAAAGCTGCCGAAGGGATATTCATTTGAAAAGGAAACAACTCAGAACGGCACGAAATATCACATCGTACAAAAAAGCGGCAGAGAAAATGCCCGAAAGGTTCTCTATTATATCCACGGTGGGTGCTATATAGCGGGTCTTACAAACAACTACCATTCCTTTGTCAGAGATTTCTGTGATATGGATGACGGCATTACCGTCATTTTGTTGGACTACAAAACTGCTCCGGAATACAAATATCCTGTACAGCTTGATGAAGCAGAGGATCTCTGGGATGAGCTTACAGAAAGACAGGGATATCGTCCGGAAGATATTATGATTGGAGGAGATTCATCCGGAGGAAATCTTGTTCTTGCTCTGATGCTTAAGATCCGTGACAAAGGAAAAAATATGCCTGCCGGAGCGTTTCTGCTGTCACCGTGGACGGATATGACCATGTCGGGAAACAGTTATATGCAGAATTATCAGAAGGATATAGAGATAGGAGAAAGAAAGGCAGATCTGACAGAGGAAAAACGACAAATGCTGATGGAGAGCGATATATACAGCTTTATCGGAGATGCCGACAGAAATTCTCCGTATCTGTCACCGCTGTTTGCTTCTTTTGAAGGATTTCCGCCCATGTTTTTTGCAGTCGGTGAAAGCGAGATGCTTCTTGATGATACTCTTGAAGTTGTAAAAAAGCTTAAGGATGCAAATATTTCTGTTATCTGTGAAAGAAAGCCGGATATGTTTCATTCCTATGTCCTGTATAAGAATATGATGCCGGAGAGTAAAGAATCATATCTGAAAATCAAACGATTCGTCAAAGAACAACTTGATCTATGTGTAAAATTATAGTTGGCAACAGGCTATAATATCAATGGTGAACGGAAAAACTGCCGCATTCAGGGTCCAGCGTCACGCTGGCAACTTGATATAATGGACAAACAGATATTGACATTTATAAAATAAAGTTATATACTTTTAACCAGATTAGTTCAATCTAACAAACTTTATATGAATAGGGATGATATCCGATGAAGCAGCACAAATTCTGGGCAATCGCAGCTTTTGCTTGTATGTTGATGGCGATCATCACAGGTTATACACATAAATAAGGAGGACAAAATCATGACAACTTTAAGCAAATCACTTCTGTTATTCTTCGGAGGGGTATTGTTCGGCACAGCAGGAATAAAGATACTTTCAAGCAGAGATGCCAAAAAGGTTTATACTCATTGCACTGCCGCTACTCTCAGAGCAAAGGATTGTGTGGCAAAAACAGCCACAACGATACAGGAAAATGCCGAGGATATTTTGGCAGAGGCAAAGCAGATCAATGCAGAGCGTGAAAAGGAAGACACAGCGATCTGCGGTAATAAACCGGAAGAAGAATCCGACAATGACGCAGAATAATGCCCCTGCATTTGTGGTGATCCAAAATGAAATATCAGATAAAACATGAAATACAGGGGCGTATCCGGCTTCATATCCTGCAAAAAATCACTTTGACAGAACTGGACAAACTTTATTGCAGCTTGTCTGAAAAACACTTTATCAAACGCTGTAAGGTGTATGCTCCTACCAACGATCTTATGCTGGAATACACCTGCGGCAGAAAAAAAATCCTGCGTTTTCTGACAGAATTATATCTGGGTGATATTATTGTTCCGGAAAGCTCTCTTGCGGCAGTAACTGCTTCGAGAGAGCTTAATGCCGAATACAAAAGCAAACTCATTCGGAAAGCTGCTGCTCATGCTATAAACAAATTATTGCTGCCGTTCAGGCTTCGTGTTATCATTTTAACATTAAAAACAGCTTGCTTTGTGTGGAAAGCTATTTCGTGTCTTGCTAAAGGCAAATTGGAAGTCCCTGTTTTAGATGCAGCGGCAATTACAGTTTCTATGCTCAGGCGGGACTATAAGACAGCAGGCTCTGTTATGTTTCTTCTGGATATCGGAGAAATATTGGAGGATTGGACACACAAAAAATCCGTCAGTGATTTAGCAGGCAGTATGTCGTTGAATGTAGGAAAAGTCTGGCTGAAAACGGAAGATCAGTCCGTTCTGATAAATGCCTCCGAAATAAAGGAGGGAAATGAGATCATTATCCGGACAGGAAGTATGATACCCTTTGACGGAGTTGTCACATCCGGAGAAGCTATGGTCAATCAGGCTTCTATGACCGGAGAAAGCACTCCCCTTCTTAAAAACACAGACAGCACCGTATATGCCGGAACAGTCGTTGAGGAAGGTGAGCTTACGATCTGTGTAAAAAGTGCAGCCGGCTCTACAAGATACGAAAAAATCGTGTCTATGATAGAGGATACGGAAAAGCTGAAATCAGAAGTCGAAAGCAAGGCAGAGCATCTTGCCGACAGGCTCGTACCGTATACATTTGCAGGAACACTGCTTGTCTGGCTTATCACAAGGAATATAACCAAAGCCTTATCTGTTCTTATGGTGGATTTTTCCTGTGCATTAAAGATTGCAATGCCCGTTACGGTTCTGTCGGCTATCAGAGAAGCCAACCATTACGGCATTACCGTAAAAGGAGGGAAGTTTCTCGAAAAAATGGCACTTGCGGATACGATAGTATTTGATAAAACCGGAACTCTGACAAAGGCTGTTCCAACAGTCAGAAACGTCGTTTCCTTCTGCGATCTGAGCGAGGACGAGCTGCTGAGAATTGCCGCATGCCTTGAAGAGCATTTTCCGCATTCTATGGCAAATGCTGTTGTTAATGCCGCAAAGGATAAAAACCTTGTCCATGATGAAATGCACACAAAGGTAGAATATGTTGTTGCACATGGTATAAAATCCACCATTGACGGCAAAACGGTGCTGATAGGCAGCTATCACTTCATTTTTGAAGATATGGGTGTTGCAGTACCTTTGGGTGAAGAACAAAAGCTGCTTTCTATGTCAATGGAGTATTCCAGATTATATATGGCAATAGGCGATTATCTTGCGGCAGTGATCTGTATCGAGGATCCTCTTCGGGAAGAGGCTGCAAAAGTCGTAAGTGAACTGAAAGGCTGCGGATTCACAAACATCGTAATGATGACAGGCGACAGCAAGCACACAGCCAAAGCTATAGCCGAAAAAGTCGGTGTCGATTCTTTTTATGCGGAAACTCTTCCGGAAGAAAAAGCCGGGTTTATACTTCGGGAAAAAGCAAAAGGCAATACGGTTGTGATGGTCGGGGACGGCATCAATGATTCCCCTGCTCTGTCGTCTGCTGATGTGGGTATTGCGATTTCAAACGGGGCGGCTATTGCAAGAGAAATAGCCGATATTACAATTTCAGAAGATAACTTAAATGGAATCATCACCGCAAGAAAGCTCGCCTTAGCTATGATGAAGCGCATCGAAAGAAATTACCGCTCCATTCTGGCTATTAACGGCGCATTGATCGCTCTCGGTGTAACAGGAATTGCACAGCCTACGCTCACAGCTACGATACATAATGCTTCTACGATAGGTATCGGGCTGATGAGTACAAAAAAGCTGCTGCAAGATTGACCATCTCCAAATCCTTGAACGAACCCCTATATAATTACACGAACCTCCTTTTAGTTCGTTCATTTATGCACCCAAACCATAAGCAACTTTTAACAGCCACCCGGACATCAACAGATACAAACATAACCAAATGAAAAAAGGCTTGAAAACAAGCGGTTTACGCTGATTTCAAGTCTTTCTTTTGTATCAATCTCGCTACTGTTTTATC
>JAFUZM010000013.1 GCA_017476605.1 Clostridia bacterium | reverse complement strand
CCTTTACAGTAGAAGTTACCGTAGATGATGAGGGAAAAATCACTGGTATTTCTGTTCCTGAGCATACCGAAACTCCTGGCCTTGGCGCAGACTTGATCGCGGATGAAAGTGTCTTTGATGCTCTCGTTGGACAGAATGTTGCGGAAGCCAAGATTGATGTACGTGCAGGCGTGACACTGACCAGCAATGCCATCAATGAAGCACTCACTGAGGCAGCAAAAGAATTTGCCCATGCTGATAATACAAAAACGGCAGAAGAGGTTCCCGCTGAGACGGCTGAAACGACAAAGGCATACTCCGTGACCGGATTTGCTCCCTTTACTGTAGAAATCACCGTGGATGGTGAGGGAAAGATTTCTGGCGTTTCTGTTCCCGAGCATACCGAGACGGCTGGACTCGGCGCGGATCTGATCGCAGATACAAGCGTCTTTGATGCGCTTGTGGGTCAGAGCATTGCGGATGCCAAGATTGATGTACGTGCCGGTGTAACGCTTACCAGCAATGCCATCAATGAAGCACTCGCTGAGGCGGCGAAAGACTTTGCGCCAGCTGAGGATACTAAGCCGGCAGAAGAGACTTCTGCTGAGACAACTGGAGCGACAAAGGCATACTCCGTGACCGGATTTGCTCCCTTTACTGTAGAGATCACCGTGAACGCTGAGGGAACGATTTCCAGTGTTTCTGTTCCCGAGCATACTGAAACCCCTGGCCTTGGTGCAGATTTAATTGCGGATGCGAGCGTTTTTGAAGCGCTTGTTGGCCAAAACATTGCGGATGCCAAGATTGATGTGCGGGCAGGCGTAACGCTTACCAGTAATGCAATCAATGATGCTCTTAAACAAGCAGCGGAGGAAGTAAAATAATGAAGAAATATTTTAAGATCTTCATGAACGGCATTATTGACGAAAACCCGACATTCAGAATGGTGCTGGGTATGTGTCCAACCCTTGCTATTACAACTCTCGCGAGCAATGGCATTGGCATGGGTCTTGCCGTTACATTTGTTTTGATCTTTTCAAACCTTGTTATTTCTCTGTTGAGGAAAACAATTCCGGATCAGATTCGAATTCCTGCCTTTATTGTTGTTATTGCAACATTTGTTACCATCGTACAGCTGATTATCAAAGCGTTTTTACCTGCACTTGACGAATCCCTGGGCGTATTTATTCCTTTGATTGTTGTTAACTGTATCATTTTCGGACGCGCCGAAGCCTTCGCATTTAAGAACCCGCCTCTTGACGCAGCGGTGGATGGCTTTGGAATGGGCATCGGCTTTACTCTGGCAATTACGCTGATTTCCTCCGTCCGTGAGATCTTTGGCGTTGGAACATGGTTTGGTGCTCAGGTAATGCCGGCAAACTATTTGCCGATGGGCATTTTGATTCGGCCTGCTGGCGGCTTCATTGTTCTTGGCCTGCTGCTTGCAGTCATGAACGCGATTCTTCCTAAAAAGGATTAAGGAGGGAAAGAGATGAACGCTGTACTTACTATTCTTATTGGTTCCATTTTCGTAAACAATTTCGCGATGTCTCGGTTTTATGGCATTTGTCCTTTCCTTGGTGTCTCAAAGAAACTTGAAACAGCTTTCGGAATGGGAATGGCCGTTACGTTTGTTATGGCATTGGCATCCTTTGCATCCTATCTTGTCAATACATATCTGCTGATTCCGTTTGATCTTGAATATCTGCAGGTTATCGCATTTATTCTTGTCATTGCGGTGCTGGTTGGTATTGTCGAGATGGCAATCAAGAAGATGTCGCCGTCTTTGTATCAGGCACTTGGTGTCTATCTTCCTCTGATTACGACCAACTGTGCTGTTCTTGGTGTAACGCAGCTGAATGTTACCGAAGGATATGGACTCATCCTTTCTGTTCTCAATGGTATTGCATCTGCTCTCGGATATACGCTTGCCATCTGTCTGTTTGCCGGTATTCGCGAAAGACTGGCTGTTGGAAATCTGCCGAAGTGGATGGAAGGCTTCCCGGGTGCTATGATTGCCGCAGGGCTCATGGCTGTTGCTTTTAATGGTTTCAGCGGTTTGATCTGACAAGAGGGGAGGAAATAAATTGAGTATTACTGCTATTTGTTTAGCCGCTCTTGTTCTTAGTGCTCTGGGTCTCGGATTCGGAATGCTGCTGGGCGTTACGGACAAGATTTTCAAAGTGGAAACGGATCCTACGGTCGGTGCTCTTCGTGAATGCCTGCCCGGTGCGAACTGCGGTGCCTGCGGCTTCCCGGGATGTGACGGATATGCCGCTGCGGTTGCCAAAGGAGAAGCCAAGGTTGGCTCATGTGCACCAGGCGGTATGGCTGTTGCGCAGAAGATGGCGGAAATCATGGGCGTTTCAGCAACGCTGGACGCACGGTATGTTTCGACGGTTGCCTGCCAGGGATATGGTGATCACTGCACCTATAAAGCCGACTATGAAGGCATTCAGGACTGTATCGCGGCACAGCTCGTTAACAGCGGTTCAAAAACCTGTACGTATTCCTGCCTTGGTCTCGGAAGCTGCGTCAGTGTCTGCCCGTTTGATGCCATTCACATTGATCCGATTAAGCGCATTGCGGTTGTTGACAAAGACAAATGTCAGTCCTGTAAAAAGTGTATTGAGATTTGTCCGCAGCATGTTCTCAGCATGCAGCCGGATAATCACGTTGTGGCTGTTGCCTGTCATAATCCTGAGAAGGGTATGGCACTGCGTGAGAAGTGCGACAAGGCCTGTATCGGATGCAGTGCCTGCGTGAAGGCCTGTAATTTTGGCGCACTTGAAATGGTCGGTGATCTTCCGAAGATCGACTATACAAAGTGTATCGGATGTATGGCATGTGCAGATGTCTGTCCGACCGGTGCCATGACAGCAGATTATGCTGTTCGCAAGGAAGCCTATATTGATCCTGCGAAGTGCGTTGGCTGCACGATCTGCGCAAGGAACTGTAAATTTGATGCGATTGAGGGCGAACTTAAGAAAACCCATCGCGTACTCGGTGCCTGCACAGGCTGTGGAATCTGTGCAGAAAGATGCCCGAAGAAAGCGATTGTCATGCGTGATCGCCGGGCACCCAGAAACCGCCAGGATAAGATTAAGAAAGTGCCGGTTGCACCTCAGCAGGCAGCACCGAAGGCGGCAGCGGCTCCGAAAGCACCAGCTGCTCCTCAGCAGGCGGCACCAGCTCCAAAAGCACCAGCTGCTTCTCAACAGGCGGCAACTCCAAAAGCATAAGCTTCAAAGAACCAGATTTATGTCTGGTTCTTTTTTGATCTTCATTTCTTTCTTGACGTACATTCTCCTATGCAGTAAAATCCAATCACTATTTACGAAGCATATTTGAAAATAGACGGTTTGATAATTGCTCTGGAGTTTAAGCATAAATATGGCACAAACTGAGGAGGAAAGATAAACATGTTAATCTATCTAAATGGTGTGCACAACTTTATCATTATTCCAAAGGAAACGCTTGAAGAACTGGGTAATCCTAAATTCTGCCAGATTATGTCTAACGGCGAATCGATATTGCTCAGGTATTCTAAACGTAAGCTGGCAGAATCCATCATCATAGAATATCCTTTAAAGTCAAATTCTTTCGGATTACATATCCGTGATGAAAAGAATGTGCAGGCCATTAGGAAACGGTACAATTTTGACAACTATATTTATGCTGTGGATGCTGTGCCATTGCTTAACATACTTGCGATAGACCCTCACCATGCGAAGAAGACAGAAATAAGCAATTCGGGGTTATAATACCTGTACAACCAAGCAAGGCATCACCAGCCTAATAAAAGATTTCGAGCAGGAAGTGCAATATGATTTATCTGGACCATGCAGCAACATCGCCTATTCCGGAGGCCCTTCTTCCAAAGATGCAGGCGCTTTATCTCAAATGGGGGAATGCAAGCAGCCTGTATTCCGTCGGAAGAGAGGCTAAGGCGGAACTGGACAACGCCAGAAAGAAAATCGCAGAGCTGATTCATGCCAGACCCGAGGAAGTCTTTTTTACCTCCGGGGGGACAGAAGCGGATAACTGGGCGATCATTGGAAGCGCACTGGGGCATCCGAACAAAAAGCATATCATCACAACGCAGATTGAACATCATGCCATTCTGAATACCTGTAAAATGCTCGAAAGATTTGGGTATAGAATTACCTATCTTCCGGTTGATTCATATGGAATGGTTCATCCGCAGCAGGTGAAGGATGCACTCAGTGCAGATACGCTGCTGGTATCCGTTATGACAGCAAACAATGAAATCGGGACGATTGAGCCGATTGAAGAAATTGGGCAGGCGCTAAACGGAAGCGGGGTACTGTTTCATACAGATGCCGTTCAGGCGATGGGACAGGTGAAGGTGGATGTGATTGCAGAGGGTGTGGATCTGCTTTCCATGTCCGGGCACAAATTTGGAGCGCCAAAAGGGATCGGTGCACTTTATGTTAAAAAGGGATCGGGCATATCGCCTCTCATCAATGGAGGCGCGCAGGAGCGCGGATTCCGGGCGGGTACGGAAAACGTTGCCGGGGCAGCCGGGATGGCGATGGCACTTGCCTATGCAGAGGAGCAAAGAAAAAGCTGTACAGAAGCCATGCGGAGTATCCGGGATGCATTTGTTGATAAAGTACTGACCCGATATCCGGACATTCAACTGAATGGCAGCAAAGACCACCGTCTGCCCTCCAATATCCACTTGACGATCCCGGGCATTACGGATTCCTCCCTGCTTTTGCAGCTGGACTTTGCCTCCGTTGCTGCATCTGCAGGCAGTGCATGTACAGCAGGCATCATTGAGGAGTCACATGTGTTGAAAGCCATCGGTATGGATAATCGGGGCGCTTCCCTCCGTCTTACTTTGGGAAAGGAAACAACGGAGAGCGAAATGGAGGAAGCATTTACGATTCTTTGCAAAATACTTGATAAACGGAAAGGCGTGCCGGAATGATCTACGGAAATACTGAGGGCATTCGCGATTTTGAACTCAAAAAACTGGAAAGCCTGTATGACTATACCATTGAGGAAGATGTATTTGCCCCTGCGGAACTGCTTGACTACCTCGCAGAGGTAACTGGGATGATCGGGAAGGAAGTCTCGATCTATATTTCGAGGTCGGGAGAGATTCTGGACGTTTCCATTGGAGATCAGAACAGCGTCGGGCTCAAGGAGATTCATTTAAGAAGAAACAAGAAACGGCTGAGCAAAATCCGGTGCATCCATACCCATCCAAACGGAAATGCCAACTTGTCACAGGTGGATCTTAATTCTTTAAAAAGCATGTATTTTGACAGCATGGCATCGGTCGGTGTTGTGGAGGGAAAAGCAACAGGCATTCAGGCGTCGTTCCTCTTCATTGATGTGGCCGGTGACCTTGCCTGTGAATGCACGAAAGTGGTCGATGTTCATGCCATTCCTCAGCGGAGATGGATGGAGAAAATCGATGAGGCGGACCGGAATACATTTGTTTCCAACCAGAAATATGCAACATCCGGGGAATCTGAGAAAGCGATTCTGGTTGGCATTGACACAGAGGAGTCATTGAAGGAACTCAAGGCGCTTGCCGAGACAGCAGGTGCAGTGGTGGTGGGCAGTCTCGTGCAAAAGAGACCGAAACCGGATATTGCGACATTCATCGGGCAGGGAAAGGTTCATGAACTGTCCCTGTATGCGCAGGCCAAGGATGCGGATCTGATCATCTTTGATGATGAACTGAGCGGCATTCAGCAGAGAAATCTTGAACGTGAGATGCTGAGTATTCGCGTCCTGGATAGGACCGCGCTGATTCTTGATATCTTTGCGCAGCGAGCACAGTCCATTGAGGGACAGCTGCAGGTGGAAATGGCGCAGCTTAAGTATCAGCTTCCAAGACTGGTGGGACATGGCGTTTCCTTTTCCCGTCTTGGAGGCGGAATCGGAACGCGGGGCCCTGGCGAAACGCAGCTGGAACTGGATCGAAGAAGAATCCGTTCCCGAATCTCGAGCCTGCAAAAGGAAATTGACCGGGTCAGTGAGCAGAGGCGCCTGAGACGGGTAAAAAGAGAAAAGAATCAAAAGAAAATTGTCGCCCTGGTTGGCTATACCAATGCGGGGAAGACGACGCTGCTCAATTGTTTAAGCGGCGAAACGGCCTTTGCAGAGAACATGCTGTTTGCAACGCTGGATCCCCTGATCCGGGAAATTCCGTATCCGGATGGGACGGATTCCTTTCTGCTGATTGATACGGTCGGGTTTATCAATAAACTGCCACATACACTGATTGATGCATTCCGTTCAACACTTGAGGAAACGGTTAATGCGGATCTCCTTCTGATCGTATCGGATGGAGCATCCGCTGAAATCGGAGAGCAGTATGAGATCGTAAAACAGGTTCTGAGTTCCATTGGCGCAGGGGATAAACCTGCGTTACATGTGGTCAATAAATGTGATCTTGCCTCTCATGAAAATCTGTTTCCGGATGCCATTCATATCAGTGCGAAAGAGAAAATCGGAACAGGGGAGCTTCTTGAGGAAATTGAAGCCCGGTTAGCAGAAAAGGCGCTCCGCCTCTCCGTATTTATCCCGTATGAAAGGGCGCAGGACGAGGCATGGATGCATCGCAATTGCCGCATCATTGATGAAAAATTTACGGATAGTGGCTATGAACTTGTTGTAGAAGCGGATAAAATACTGTATAATCAGATGATACAACGATTAGATCAAAGTATTACTATTTCCATGCAGGAATAAGAGGGAGTAATTCGGATGGCTTTCGTTCAGTCCTTTGCCGGAATCGTTATGGGCCTTTGTCTGGCGTTTCAGTCATGGGCGTTTATGGTGCCTCATCAAAACCCAATGGACACGCTGATTCTTGTGAATAAACAGAACCGCGCCCCATCCGTTCCGATTGTTCTCGT
>JAFUZM010000126.1 GCA_017476605.1 Clostridia bacterium | reverse complement strand
CCTCATGTATTGCCGCACAGGCACAGACACGCTCTCACGAATGATTCCCTATCTCGAAAAGAGATGACCATCTTGCGGGACAAACATTCATCCTTGATAAGTTGTTTGTCAGTGTATCTTATGAGTTTCATTGTGCATTTTCAGCGGGCAAATTTTCTCACGGTTCTCCATCAGTTTTCACCATCCGTCAAAGCACTCAATTTGTCAGGATACCGCACGACCACACGATCAATCTGGGATAAAAATGCATTCTTGTCCATCAGCAGTTCATCCAGTACAGGAATCAGATCAATATACTCCTCTTCCACTTCATTCAGATGACTGTACTTTGCCATGACCACAAGATATCCATGGTTCCACTTTTTCACGGAGTCATAGTACTCGAGAGAATAAGGTGCCCTGAATTTCAAACGGATATCCCCATAGGTAAAGATCGTATAGCACCCCTCATTGGAGAGCTCAGCTGTGTGACACGTCAATTGTTCTGACACAGTATTAAAGCAGGAATCCATTCTGCACTCCTTACCTCATGTATTGCCGCACAGGCACAGACTCGCTCTGCAATCACAGTAGAAAACCTGGCGCACAGCATTTCCATTCCGGTCTATTCTCATCCGCTCCTTTGCAAGGCTTTCAATCTCGTCAGTAGTTGGAGAAAAACGGATGACATGATTTGGCTATTGCCGGATATCCCATTCACCTGCTACTGCCATCAGTGCCGCAACGGAGGCGATCGCTGCCGTCTCCGTTCTCAGGATTCGCGGGCCAAGGGATACTGTACTTGCCTGAATACGGCCCCGGATTTCTGCAATTTCCTCCTCGGAAATTCCGCCCTACGGGCCAATCAGGAGACCAACGTGGGTGCCTGGACGAATGGTTTTTACAGCCTCCATGAATCCGATTGTGCCCTCCTCCTCCCAAGGGATGAGCATGACATCCTCATCGGCCATGTACGAGATGGCTTCCCTGAGTGACATAGGCGCCATCACCTCAGGGGAAGCGGAACGTCCGCATTGCTTGACCGCTTCCTTTGCAATTTTGCGCAGACGGTCTGCTTTCTTTCCGGCATCCTTTCCGCTGAGCTTTACAACGCTTCTGTCCATGCAGACAGGAACAATCCGGGCACATCCAAGCTCTGTCCCCTTCTGGACAATGAGTTCCATTTTATCTGCCTTGGGATACCCCTGATAAAGAGTTACACGCGTCATGGCTTCACGGGTTCCAAGCATTTCCTGCAATTCCACCTGGACCGCGCGGGTACCCGTTCCCACAATCACGCCAAGCGCATTGCCGTCCGGCAGGATCATCTCTACCGTGTCTCCCACATCAAGACGCAGGACACGCAGAGCATGCGCTGAATCCTCTTCGCTCATCACAATTCTGTCCCCGGGTACTCCGGAGCATTCCGAAAAAAAGCGGTGCATTATTTTAACCGGGCAGCAAGCGATACCCATTCTCCCTTTTCAAGCCTGCGGTCGATCTGATATCCGGCATTCTCAAGCGCATGGAGAACGTCGGGTTCTCTTTCCTTTATGATGCCAGAGCAAATGAAGACACCATCTGGCAAAAGATGGGATTTGACCGGCGTACAGAGGAAGCAGATGACATCCGCAATGATATTGGCAACAATCACATTGGCCTTCTCCTCCTGGTGCTCAAGCAGGTCGCCATGCATGACCGTGATTGTGGAGGAAAGCTGATTTCGCTCGACGTTTTCCTCTGCCACGCGAACCGCATCCGGATCAAGATCAATGGCAAGCACATGCTTTGCTCCAAGCTTTGCTGCAGCAATGCCCAGAATGCCACTTCCACAGCCCACATCAATGCAGGTTTCGCCCTTGTTCATATAGTGACACAGATGATCCATGCACATCGCCGTTGTCTCATGTGTGCCCGTTCCGAACGCCATGCCCGGATCCATCACGATGACATGCTCATTTTCCGCCGGTTCATATTTTTCCCATGAAGGACAGATGACGAGATTACCAATGTGAATCGGCTTATAATACTTTTTCCAGTTTTCCGCCCAGTCCTCCTCATGGACTGTATCCCGATCAATCGCAAGAGTTCCCATATCAAATCCGTTCTGGGTTCCCTTAAGCGGAGCAAGCCGCTGCTCCAGGGGCATAATAATTTCCGATATATGAAGCTCCGGCGGATAATAGGCCTCAACAACCACATCCTCCGGCAGGCTGTCAAGTACCTGCTCGTCAATCATGTCCCACATGCCGTCCTTTTTATCGCTGGTCAGAACATCCAGGCGATCCAGGACCTGAGTGCCCACTGCACCTGCATCCATCAGCAGCATACTGATGATGTCCGCACCCATTGTCGTTGTGTGAATGCTTATCTTATGCCAGTCCACTGTGTTCCTCCATTCCCGCGATCCCCGATTTTTCGGGGAATCCGCAAAAAGGGGCTGAAACCAGCCCCTTTCACTTATTTCCCTTTGCCAAAGCGCTCCTTAAAGCGTTCTGCATTTTCCTTAATGTATGCGTGTACCTGATCACCGAAGGACTTCTTTCTCTCATATTCCCGTCCATTCAGAGAATCCTCCAGCTGATGGAGCAGCTCTTTCTGCTTCTCATTGAGATGCTTTGGCACCTCGACATGAACGGTAAAGAACAGATCGCCACGGCCGCTTCCTCTCAGCTGCTGGACGCCCTGATTGCGAATCCGGATGGTCGTCCCCTCCTGCGTACCGGCAGGGATGGTATGCTTGGTGGTTCCCTCAAGCGTCGGAACCTCAATTTCACCACCCAGAGCTGCCTGGGAGAAGGTAATCGGAACATCGCAGTAAAGATCATACCGATCCCGCTTGAAAATCCGATGCGGGCGCACATTGCTGATGATGTAGAGATCTCCGGACGGACCGCCGTTGCGTCCCGGCTCACCCTCACCCGGAATGGTCTTGAAGTTCTGCCCATCATCCACACCGGCAGGAACATTCAGCGTCACTGTACGCTTGATGCGCGTAAATCCACTTCCACCGCACTTTGTGCAGCGTTCCTTGATGATCTTGCCTCTTCCGCCGCAGGTCTGGCAGGTACGCATGGACTGAACCTGTCCAAACGGCGAATTCATTGTCACACGCTGCTGACCGGAACCATTACAGGTCGGACAGGTCTGCGGCTGTGTGCCCTCTTTTGCACCCGTTCCATGGCAGGCATCACAGACCGCATTACGCTGGAAGGAGAACTCCTTCTTGCAGCCAAACGCCGCTTCCTCAAAGGTGAGCTGCAGATTGTACTGAAGGTCACTGCCGCGCTGCGGCGCATTCTGTCTGCGTCCGCCACGTCCGGCGCCACCGCCAAATGCACTTCCGAAAATATCAAAGATATCGTCGAAATTGCCGAATCCGCTGAATCCACTTCCGCCAAAGCCGCTTCCCGTCGGGTCTTCGAATCCAAACTGATCGTATCTGGCACGCTTCTGAGGATCCGAAAGAACCTCGTAAGCCTCGTTAACCTCTTTAAACCTTGCTTCTGCGTCCTTATCATCCGGGTGAAGATCCGGGTGACAGGATTTTGCAGCTTTTCGGTAAGCTTTCTTTATATCATCATCCGAGGCATTCTTCTGAACGCCCAGGACCTCATAATAATCTCTTTTATTTGCTGCCACAGCAGTCACCGCCTATCTTTTTACACACGCATGCCGCCGTCACGATGTGACGACGGCTGCGCTAAGAATGTTTCTTATTTGTGTGTGCAGCAGAACTGCCGCCGTGTCCCTGGATTAGTGGACATCATAGTCAGCATCTGTCGCTCCATCTGAATTGTAATCCGTTCCGCCCTGATATGCACCGGCATTCGGATCCTGGTAAGCGCCCTGAGCACCCTGAGCGCCGCCCTGCTGCTGATAGATCTTGCCGAAGATTGCGTAGACCTTCTGAGAGAAGGAATCCATCTCGCTCTTGATCTGATCGGCGTTATTGCTCTCGCGAACCTTCTTGAATGCCTCAAGTTCATTCTCAACGGTCGCCTTGTCCTCTGCGCTCAGCTTGTCGCCAAGTTCACGAACCTGCTTCTCCACCTCAAAGATCATGCTGTCAGCACGGTTCAGGGTCTCGACTTCCTCTTTGCGCTTCTTGTCCTCTGCCGCATACTGCTCCGCCTCGCGTACGCGCTGCTGGATCTCTTCCTCGGAGAGGTTCGTGCTGGATGTAATGGTGACCTGCTGCTCATTGCCGGTTCCAAGATCCTTAGCGGAAACATTGACAATGCCGTTCGGGTCAATATTGAAGGTAACCTCGATCTGCGGAACTCCACGCGGTGCCGGAGCAATGCCGGAGAGCTGGAATCTGCCCAGAGTCTTGTTGCCGGCTGCCATCTCACGCTCGCCCTGCAGGACATGCACATCAACGGAGGTCTGTCCGTCAGCAGCGGTGGAGAAGATCTGGCTCTTCTTGCACGGGATGGTGGTATTCCTGTCAATCAGACGGGTGAATACGCCGCCCATGGTCTCAATGCCGAGAGAAAGCGGAGTGACATCCAGCAGAAGGACATCCTTGACCTCACCGCCGAGAACGCCGCCCTGGATGGCAGCACCAACGGCCACGCACTCATCCGGGTTGATGTTACGATACGGCTCTTTGCCGGTCATCTTGCGGACGGCTTCCTGAACTGCCGGGATACGGGTAGAACCACCGACGAGGATCACGCGGCCAACCTCAGCTGCAGTGATGCCGGCGTCACGAAGGGCGTTCTGAATGGGTCCGACAGTCGCATCCACGAGGTCACGGGTCAGCTCATCAAACTTAGCTCTGGTCAGAGTTACATCAAGGTGCTTAGGACCGGTAGCATCTGCTGTAATAAACGGCAGATTCACATTTGTGCTCATCACGCCGGAGAGCTCAATCTTGGCCTTCTCGGCAGCTTCCTTAAGGCGCTGCAGAGCCATACGATCCTGCTTAAGGTCAATGCCGTTTTCCTTCTTGAATTCCGCTGCAAGGTAATCAATGATCCTCTGGTCAAAGTCATCGCCGCCCAGACGGGTATTACCGTTGGTGGAGAGAACCTCGAACACGCCGTCGCCAACCTCAAGGAGGGAGACATCGAAGGTGCCGCCGCCAAGATCATAGACCAGGATCTTGTGAGACTCTTCCTTATCAAGGCCATACGCAAGGGATGCTGCGGTCGGCTCGTTGATGATACGCTTTACATCCAGGCCGGCAATACGTCCGGCATCCTTGGTCGCCTGACGCTGGCTGTCAGAGAAGTAGGCAGGAACCGTGATGACCGCTTCGGTTACGGTCTCGCCCAGATAGGCCTCAGCATCCGCTTTCAGCTTCATCAGGATCATCGCGCTGATGTCCTGCGGGGTATACTCTTTGTCATCAATCTTAATCCGGCGATCTGTTCCCATATCACGCTTGATGGAGATGATGGTGCGATCCGGATTGGTAACAGCCTGACGCTTTGCCACCTGGCCGACGAGACGCTCACCGGTTTTGGTAAAAGCGACAACGGACGGGGTTGTTCTTGCGCCTTCCGCGTTGGGGATAACGACGGGTTCTCCGCCTTCCATAACAGCGACACAGCTGTTTGTAGTACCAAGGTCAATACCAATAATCTTGCTCATATATGTTTCCTCCTGTCATCTTGATGATGAAGATACTTTACTCATTTTATATGTAAACGGGGATCAGCCCGCTACAACCTTAACCATTGCATGACGAATCACATGATCGCCAAGCTTATATCCTTTTTGGAGAACCTGGCAAACCGTACCCTGCTCCCCCTCCTCCGGCGTTCCCTGAAGGACCGCGTTCATCAGCATGGCATCAAACATCTCGCCCTCGGGATTGATTTCCTCTACACCCATTTTCGTAAGGGTTTCCACCATCTGGCGATAAACCATTTTGACGCCCTCGGTCAGTGCATTTTCCTCGCTTACCGCAAGCGCACGTTCCAGATTGTCAAGCACCGGCAAAAACGCTTCGATTGTATCTCTGCGGCTCTCATCATAAGCATCCTTCCGAATTCCCTCCGTGCGGCGCTTATAATTGGCAAATTCTGCCTTTTGTCTTCGGGCAAGGTCCAGATACTCATCCCGTTCCTTGATGGCAGCCTGAAGCTTTGAGATCAGTTCCTCAGCAGAAACCGTTTCGCTTTCCGCTTCCTGTTTTTCCGTCTCCTCGGCAGGCTGCTCTGCTTCATTTGGAGCGGCCTCTTCCTCTTCCATCTCGGGATTCGTGATTACCTTTTCATCTTCCATGCCGTTCTTCCTTTCATGCCGGTTCCCGTTCCCGAAACGGGACAAGACCCGAAAACCCTTTTTCTTTTTCTTGCTCATTTCTGTTCATCATCCTGTCCATCAAATAATTCGTTAAGAGTTCGTCCAACCTGATTGAGGACAGATAACACTTTCCCGTATTGCATCCGTGTCGGGCCAATCAAACCGATTGTATTGACTCTCCCATCATGCATCCGATAGCTTGCAGTAACAACAGAACAGTCCCTAAGCTCTTCCATTCCGGTTTCAGGTCCGATTCGGACACTGATTTCCATCTCGCCCTTTGTACTGAGCAGGGAAATCATCTTATCCCTGGTTTCAAGAACAGAGAGGAGATTTCTGGCCTTTTCGACATCCGAATATTCCGGATTCGAAAGAAGATTGGATCTTCCGCCTACAACGATTGATTTTACTTCCGGCGCTTCCTCTTCATGCGCGGCAAGCGTTCTAAGCAGCCGGCTCATCTCATCCGGTTCCTGCTCCGCGATCTCAATGAGTGTGCTGCGAAGCTTACTCATCCGGCAGCCTTCCAGACGCTTGCTTAAAAACTTCGATACGGTATAGAGAATATCCGGATCAATGGCATTTTCCAGCTCCACAGGCATCTGCTGAACAGCTCCGCTTTGTGAAACCAGTATCAGGATAACCTTTCGGTCAGCGACCGGTACCAGCTGCAGATGCGAGAGCACCTGATCTTCCCGCTCGATGCTGGTCATCACGGCAGTCGTATAATTGGTCATTCCGGAAATGGCTTTTGCAAGTCTCATGCTGATCTGTTCGATCTGCTTCGTTCTTGCATCAAAGCAGTTCCTGATGTACGTGATATCCTCTGCACTCAGCGGAAACGGCTGCAGCATCTGGTCAACATACAGGCGATATGCTTTATATGACGGGACACGTCCGGCCGAGGTATGTGGGCTATCCAGGTATCCAAGATCTTCCAGATCACTCATCTCATTGCGTATGGTTGCAGATGAAAGATTCTGTTCATATTTTCTTGAGATTGTTCTGGATCCAACCGGCAGGGCTGTCAGGATATAATCATCGATGATCGCCTGCAAGATGCGATATTTGCGATCAATGAGTTCCACCCTGTTTCCTCCTTTCGGTCTGTTAGCACTCAATCGATAGGAGTGCTAACAACGTGATAAAAGATACCACTCAGATACCTGTTTGTCAACAGGCAAAATGAAACTTTTTTGAGAAATTTGACTTTTTTTGCCCTTTTCAAAAGACGGAAAGACGGAAATAATGACAAAACAGACATCCCTTGCAGGGTTGAGACAGCAAATTGTATCTTTTGAGCTTTAAACCCAAAGTCTCAGGAAGTAGCCACTAACAATGCTGCTTAATAAAACGTTGCTCAAAACCAACATTTCTGGCTTACATGCCATACACCAAGACAAATATGAGAAAATGGATAAAAACAACCGTCTTCTCATTAGTCAGTAAAAACAAGGAATCCAAGAATCGCTCGGATTCCTTTTCAAGCTGAGAATATCAAGGATTATCTTGACATTGGACCCGTATTCACTAGTGGAAGAATAAATTGTGTCCTAATTCACTCAAACCATATTAGCGTAGCGAACCTGTTTATCCAAGGAGATTTTCAAGGCATCCATAGCCTGTTGAGTTGTTAATCCCATGGTTTCCTTAAGATTTCGAATGCTTTCAATGTCTCGTTTTTCGATCCTCTTCTCGGCCACTTCTTCAATTATTAACTGCATTTCCTTGCTCACATCTTCCACTCCTTTCTCCGTTTCGTGAAGTTCTCTCTTTCTTTGCGAAAGAGCGGGAAACTGTTCATCATACCAATCCGGGTCTCTGAGAACTTTCATCAGCGCCGAAACTCTTTGTACTCTTACATCTTCATTATTTACGTTCATTTCGAAGAAGAACCATGTCCGCTTCCTGCTTATCCAACAATCGTTCAAGCTCTTTTATGGTATTTTCAGCATTCTTCTCTTCAACCAAATCGGCCATTTCCTTTTGAAGTCATTCAAACAAATATGAATATATTCCACTTTTCTTGAGTGTAGCCGATTGTAGGTAAAAAAGTCAATAATTTCAAAAGCTCCCCTCTAATACCATATGTGTGCATATGCAAAAGCCGAACCGCTTCTCACTTGAAGCAGTTCGACTTTTGCATGCAGATCGTGCTACGTCTGCTATTTCTTCAGATTTAACAGTTTGGCTGTGAGATTTGAGATTAGCACAGAGGCCGCGATACCAAGGAGGAGAACAACAGGAAAAGACCATGCAGGGCTGAGCGACATGAGTGCATCGGCATAGCCTGCAGGCATCTCCTTCACCGCCTCGGAATATGTAAACGCGCGATTCAGCCAGATCTGTCCATAGAAGCCAAAGGTGGAGAATGTCATGATAACCGTTGCAATGACATCTCCTGTCCAGTTGTATTTGAATGCATACCTTATAATCTCCGCCAAAATGCCAATGATGACAAATGGAACGCAGTGCCAGGTACTTGCATCTCCGATCAAAAAGAAGAGCAGTATTCCCCCTACGGCAAATATTGCCGCCACGCCCGGCGCTTTCACTCTGTTAAACGCGGTAATCACCACACCCGAAAGCAGGATTCCCGCAACAATCTGATAGCATACAAACATGATCGGATGTGCCGCACCCAGGAAACAGGTAATCGCTGTTCCCACCAGGTAAAGCACCATATACAGCAGTGTCCGTAAAACGTTCTTTCCATTCCATCCGTTTTCCATGATTTCTCGTCTCCTTTTCCCTATTGCCGCTCTGCAGCCTTCAGCAAAGCCTTTCATATTTTGATAGCATCCCATTATGTTTCCCATCGGTACTCCCATGAACCGATAATCCGTCAGGCAATGGACCAGTTTTGTCCCTCTGTCTGGAGCCGTACCATGTCTGCAAAGATGCCACCGTGCTCCATCAGATCCTTGGGAGCTCCCTGTTCAGCTACCCGGCCACCCGACAGGACAACCACCTTGTTTGCCCCTGCTACGGTGCGCATGCGGTGAGCAATGACCATGACCGTCTTATCCTTTATGAGCCTTGACAATGCCATTTGCACCTTCGTCTCGTTTTCCACATCAAGCGATGCAGTTGCTTCGTCCAGCAGGATGATGGGCGCGTCCTTTAAGAATGCTCTTGCAATCGAAATGCGCTGCCGCTCGCCACCGGAAAGCTCACTTCCGTTCTCACCGATGACGGTTTCATACCCGTTCGGAAGCGCCTTTACAAACTCATCGCAGTTGGCAAGCTTGGCCGCCCGAAGTACTTCCTCATCGGTGGCATCCTTTCTTCCTACGCGTATGTTCTCCATGACGGTGTTGTTAAACAGTGTGACGTCCTGGAACACGATAGAGAATGCACCAAGCAGGGTTTCCGGATCAACGCGGTTGACATCCACCCCACCAACCGTGATTCTGCCCTTATCCGTATCCCAGAAACGTGCTGCCAGACGGCTGACGCTCGTTTTGCCACCGCCGGAAGGTCCGACAAGTACTGTGACCTCACCCT
>JAFUZM010000002.1 GCA_017476605.1 Clostridia bacterium | reverse complement strand
AGTTTCATTCCCTGGTCATCTTTTCTTCCCGGAAAATCAATTATTACCCCCATATAACAAACTCCTTGTGCATCGTGCTAGGGAATATTATTTACAGCACGTATTATCGCACAAGGAGCTTGTTTTTGTACAGTTTTGACTGGCCTTTAGAATGATACAGAAGAAATGCATCCAACGGTACGCTGTGTCTGTACAGGAGATGGACTCTTCTATTTCAATCAATCTTATATATTCCAATTCGGAGTCATTTGGTAGTACCAAAGGCACTCATGGAGAAGCCATGTCCAACAGCATCTCATCGACAGGAAAAGATGCATCCAAGCGAGTACGCTATGCCCAAACAGGATTTGGGCGCTTCTTCTCTGAGAAGCCCGGGGATTCTGATTCGAAGTCAATTGGCAATGATATAGACGTTTATGGGGCAACTATGGCATGTATCCTTATAAACCAGACAGGAAGAACATCAGAAGCGAGCGCTATGAGCAAAGAAGATAATAGGTATCTAAACACCGATGTTTATCCGAGGGCGGAATGACATATGTGGAAAAAACTGAATACCATTGTAACCTCCTCGTAAAAAACGAGAGCAGAGAGCCATTAAACCTGGGCTGAACTATTCGACACCAGGGTAGGTGGCACGGCAAAATACGGATAAACCCAAAAATTCCTGTGAATTGGTAACTGGTAAATTTCAGCTGGAGGTGTTGAGAATATTGACTTTCCAGTCCGAATCGGGTTTAATATAATATCGGCATATGATCTGTATGGAGAAGGAGAGATACTTTACGAGAATATTTTAACTGACAGAAAAACTGGTAAACAAAGACGAAGCCCGCTGGGCCAGTACTACGTAAATACTGCGAATCTGGACAAGTTTGTAGATGACCCGAATGAACGGTTACGTAAGATTTCCGCATTAATGAAGATGTTCAGAGATCCAGATTGGTACGACCAACAATTCCCAGCATTCTCGGAGAGAAAACGGCTAATTCTTGAAACACCGAAAGGAGTGATGGAAGTGAGCAAAGAATTGCAGCTGATTATTGAAGAGGCAAATGACAAAAGGGAAGCTCTGGTAAGAGAAGGAATTGCAAAAGAGATGCTTGAGGCAGGAAAACCGATTCCTGAAGTAGTGCAGTTCAGCAAGCTTTCGGAACAGAAAATTCTCAATTTGCAGCAGACAATACAACAATCGCGTGCATCCATGATGTAATGAAGAAAACTTTTGGCTCTCCTCCGATCCCATCCCATGCTCCCTATTGTGGAGGCTTTCGATACAGAGCGTCAGGGCAAGCGGTTCATCAAAGCCTACGTCCGTGAGAATTACACCCCGACTTCAAAGGGGATCATAAGAATTGATTCTTTTGGATGTGGACTGTAACAAGGGGAGAGAAAACGGCTAATTCTTGAAACACCGAAAGGAGTGATGGAAGTGAGCAAAGAATTGCAACTGATTATTGAAGAGGCAATTGACAAAAGGTTAGCTCAGGAAAGAGACGAGCTTGCAAAAGAGATGCTCGAAGCAGGAAAACCGATTCCTGAAGTAGTGCAGTTCAGCAAGCTTTCAGAACAGAAGATTCTCAATTTGCAGCAGATAATACAACAATCGCGTACATCCATGATGTAATGAAGAACACTTTCGGCTCTCCTCCGATCCCATCCCATGCTCCCTATTGCGAAGACTTTCGATACAGAGCGCAGGACAAGCGGTTCATCAAAGCCTACGTCCGTGAGAACTACAACCTGACTCCGAAGGGGATCATATAAGAACTGAAGCTTTAGGATGTGGACTATAACAAGATGTCGAGCTACAGCCATTTCAGCAGCAAGGACGTAACGCGGAAGAAAAGAAAGATAGCAGCAATATACACTCGTGTCTTAAAGCTGGTTTTCTGTTTTTCTCCCATTTTTGCCTTCGTGCATGGCAAGAGGGGCGAGAGACCACGCTCCCCATGGATTTTAGCAGTTATTCTCTGCAATGGACACGTGTTTAAGGTCTCAGTTCCCGACTTTAGTTTCTTTCGTAACCAGTTAGACTTCTTCTGGTCATCCGCTTTATATGCGGAAACAGGCAAAATAGCAGTATAGCAAAGCAGGAATTTTCGATGCCAATCCTTGTGCGTCATACTCTGATGATTGTGGTATACTATTTCAATAGGAAGGATGGTGCAATGATGGCTAATGTTTTTGATACAGCAAAATACATTTTAGAGAAGACTGGCCCTATGTCAACGATGAAGCTTCAGAAACTGTGCTATTATTCTCAAGCATGGTCACTTGTTTGGGATGATTCTCCCTTATTTGAAGAAGATTTTCAGGCGTGGGCCAACGGGCCGGTGTGTTCTGAATTGTTTTTCAAAACACAAGGGAAGTATTCAGTAAGTGCCAGTGATGAAACTGGTGGAACAGGCAACTTGTCTGACAATCAAAAAGATACCATTGATAAGGTATTGGAACATTATGGTGGTCACAACGCGCAATGGCTTAGTCAGTTGACGCATATGGAGGAGCCATGGATTAAGGCACGAGAGGGTGTTCCGTCTGGTGCAGGATGTAGTAATGTGATTACAAAGGAAAGCATGGCGGTTTACTATGGCGGGCTCTAATAGGAAAAAAGAAGTAAAACAAATAGAGTTCCCCACGGGGAAAATTATCGCTCAGGGCGGAAATCCTGAGCGATACTATTCAGAAAACCCTGCGTGGACGTTTGCAAATGCTGATCATGAAATGTGGGCGTTTTCTCAAGATCATATCGGAACAGCCGTTTGGACGGAGATACTTCCAAGGCTACAAGCCTTAGAAACACAGACTTGGAATGAGATACTGGTTCGCAACAAAAAACAAAATCACTCTTTGAATCTGAGTGAGTTGAACAAAATAGCGCAAGATAGACTTACTTCAAAGTATATAGAAGCAGAATCGTTGATTTCGTTAAGAATTACTGGTAATCATAGGTTGTACGGTTACATGACAGGTAGGATTTTTAATATTCTATGGTATGATGACGATCACGGAGATAATAATACATGTGTATGTAGGTCCCGTTTAAAGCACACATAAAAAGGCGGCCTCATAGGAGCATTTTTGCTCCCATGAGGCCGTCTTTTATTGCTCCTGCTCGAAGAATGCTGGTTCATATTAGCTTGTTTCTGAAATTCCTAATTTGAACCATCTTTTGTCCGGAAGTCTTTTTTATGTCCACTTGCTCATATTCTCTGCATGACAGGAGATAGCGCAAAAGCATGCGATTTGATATAAGTCCACAGCTTTCTGCCTTTATCCAATTCCCATCTCACAGAAATTGCAGATTCTTTTTCCATGTGTCATATCACCCGGAACAAGAAATATGCCTATGCAGGTATTTCTGTCAAGCAGCCTCACTGCACAGCTTTTCAAAGTCAGCAAGTGGCAACGGCTTTGCAAAATAATAGCCCTGGAAGAGCTTACACCCCATGTCTGTAAGCATCTCATACTGTTTCAGCTGTTCCACGCCTTCTGTAAGGGAAATAATCCCGAGATCGGCAGAGAGACTGAGAATGTTATGAAGAATCCGGCGAGCCTTCTCATCGTTTTTCGATTTGTTGAGGAACATCATGTCGATCTTGATGACATCCACCGGCATATCCTTAAGCATGTTGAGAGATGAATAGCCACTGCCAAAGTCATCCATTTCGACCAGAAACCCGTCGTCCTTGAGTTCATTTAGAATTCGGATACGGTTTTCAAGATCCGTCATCATGACCGTTTCCGTAATCTCCACTCTGAGGCGGGAAGGATCTACACCAAATTCCTTTACAACATTCTTGATCTCCGCCTCCACATCCATAAAGTAGAAATCCTTGGGCGAAATGTTGACGGAGATGAACAGATCCGGATTGGTTTCCTTCCAGCCTGCAAGAATCTCACAGGCACTGCGCCACATGTACTTGTCAACCTCGGCAATCATCCCATTCTTCTCAAATACCGGGATGAACACGCCCGGTGAAAGGAAGCCTTCTGTCGGATGAATCCAGCGAACCAGCGCTTCGGCACCGACAATCTTTCCGCTCACATCCACGATGGGCTGCAGATACGGACGAATCTGTCTCTTGGCCAGTGCCTCAGGCAGCTGCGCCGAAATGAACTGGTTCCAAAGCACCTTGCTGCGCATCTCATCATCATAATACGCAATGTGTCTCTGATACTCATCCTTGATGGTTGTCAGTGCCAGTCTGGCTCGGTCAAACATCACCGAGATTTCAAGCTCCGGTTCGGTGATCTCATAAACACCCAGATGAATCAGCACCGGATGCTCACGATTTTCGCTCGAAACTACAAAGTGAGAAAGAGGCTCCCCCCAGCGCTCCATATTGAATTCTTCTTTTGGCATGCAAACGCCAAATGTATCCCCGGCCAATCGGCCATATACACTGCGTGCTGTTGCCTCTTGTCGAATCCAATCTGCAAGTTTGCAAAGCACATGATCGCCAAATTCGTTTCCAAAAATATCGTTGACAATCTTAAAATCACTGATATCCACAAAAACAACCAGATAGTCTGTATCCGGATCCGCTTTCAGTCGCCTTGCAATCTGCTCGTACAGGTATTCCCGTGTATACAGTCCCGTGAGCGTATCATGGGTTGCGTTATACTTTTCCTGCTGAATTGCTCTCTGCTCTGCTGTTTCATTCCGAATACTGAGAAAGGCCGCTGCGCGTTTTCCGTGATCATCCAGTACGGTTTGTTTTTTTATCGCATAAAAGGACTGTTCTTCGCCAGAGCCAACCGTCTGTTTTCTATCCCAGTCATCTTCCTGCAGGCTGAAATCTCCAAACATCTTTTTGAGTTTTGGAAGCACCAGATCAAACTGATCTTCGTCAATGCCTATCAATTGCCTGGCAGGCCGATTGACCCAAATACAGCGACTGGCACTGTCAAAAAAGAACAGCGCTTCCGTCATTTCGGATGCCATGTTGGCCAGCATCTGATCCAGAAGACGCCTCGGCCGATAATAAAGAGCGAAATAGTAAACAAGGAAGCCAAACAATCCAAAGCCGGTAATGCCTGTATCAATCGGGCGCCTTGAGAAAATGTAATAGGATTCCAAAAGCCCGGTTAAGATCATGCTTGTCAGAATCACGGAGTATCGCTCTGCATAAATGCGTGGAACATGAACCGAACAATAAAAGAAGATCAGAAGAACAGCAAAGAAAATGCCATAATCAACAATTCTGTGAATTGTCTGCCCGAAATAAGGAATCATCCGATAATATGGGAAGCCATCCACCAGAATCATCTCGGTCGTGAATGCCTGATGAAAGAAGGGATTCACCAAAAACTGGAGAATGTCAAGTCCCAGAATGGATAAGACAGCAATTCGGAGAGACTGACTTGGCCAACTGATTTTTGTATAATCAAAGGTAAATCTGAGAAGGGAAAACATGACAAAGTCCATACCTATAAAATAGATATAACATCCAATCGTGGAGATTGCCTGATTCCCGGATGCAATAATGATGAGATTTCCAATCACAGGCGGCACCAGGGCAAGGAGCAACAGGGAAACCGATCTTCCGATGGATTTCCTTGATTGTTTTGCGTATCGTGCACAAATCAGGAGTGCAACGGTCATAAGCGCATACAGCACTGTAAATGTGTATCTCATACGGATTCCTCAGATTCTTGATTGATTCAGATAACGGGAGAACGCATATCGCAACCGTAGCGCAAAGCGAAAGGTTTGATTAGAACGCACGGAGAACTCCATTTATCCCATCGTGTAAAAGCCTGTAAAATTGACAAATCATACTCGTTCATTGATCCCAAATCACATGATATCAAAAATGTGGGACATTTTGCAACAGTCAAAACCCATATGTAAAATAATTAGGAAAGTAAAAAAGCCGAGAGTGCAAAAAGGCAAAAATATAAAGCTCTCCGAGTCAAGCTCAGAGGCTTCCGGCTTTTTCACTTTCCGCTTTGAACGAAATCACTTCAGAGGCACAGAGTTGCTACACAAGCCCGTTGCATAAAATGTAGACTTTCTTGGCACGCACAATAGTTGCATTACAGCCCGTTGCATACATTGTTGTCTGTCGGGGCACGCGTTAAAGTTTCGAACAAGCCCTGTTACGACTATTGGAGATTTTCGGGGCAAGTGCCAAAGTTCCAATCAAGCCCAGCTACGATTATTGAAGACATTCGAGGCACTCACTAACGATTGGAACAGGGCTCAAACCAGCATATCTCTATTATGCAGATTAGATTTGTTCCGATGTAGGAAGGAACGGATCACACAAGCAAAGAAATGGTGTCGAAACGGACGGAATTTGGCTAAAACAGGTTGAAAAAGAGTACTAATGGGTATACTTTCCCCCTCCCCAGCGTCCTCATCAAATAAATCTATAAAATATTAAATAATTATTTGACTTTGAAATCAATATGTAATTGTCCTTTTCGTTCATCCCGCTTCCCTGTGTATTTCGTTCATCTCCTGAAATGCCTTTTTGCTAATAATACCACAAGATTCCATTTCAACACCACAGCAAGGACAAGTATGTTTTTTGTCTCCGAACAGGAATTGTATGACTGCAGATTTCTTTTTCCCTTTGAGAACAGAGATCAGATATGTCTTCTGCTGTATCTCAGCAATTTGTTTAAGGCGCTTTTGTTTACAAGCATTGGAGAGAAGACCAGAATAACGGACTCTGCGAACACCTTTGGGTAGAACATGTGTAAGAAAGCGAAGAATGAACTCTTTACCAGTAACGGTTTCTTCCTTCTCCTGGTTGCCATCAGCATAGTCTTTATATTTAAACTTCACCTGTCCTTCTGGATGATCTTCATCAACTATAAATGAGAGGATACGACTATTACTGATTGCAGTCCGATAAACATATCTGCCAAGATATTCAATCGCATTTCCGTTACCGTTAAAAGTCTCTTTAAGGAAAGCTACCCACTTTGTATTGTACAGTTTATCGCAAAAATTCATCCACTGACGAGGATCTTCCAGATTTTCTTCGGGAGAAGAAGGAAGGATTAAACGAATCTTCAGATCCTCATAAGCTTCTTTCAGTCCTGCCATCAGCTTTCCCCGAAACAAGGCAGCAACAACGTTCTCAGGAATAAAGAATTTGTTGTCATTCTTTAATGGAGCTTCCTTAAGTTTGCCATCAGATGTCAATCCACCACCAGAGAGTATCATGTGCACATGTGGATGAAACAACATTTTCGACGACCACGAATGAAGCACAGAAATAAGGCTTGGGGTAAATGAACCATATTCTTTGGACCGGCACAACTCCAGTAATGTATCAGGTGCAGCTTTCATGAGTAAACGATAGAACAAAGACTGGTTTGCCAGCGCGAGCGGATACAATTCGGAAGGAACAGTAATTACAACATGATAATAGGGAAGGCCTTCAATGACTTCAGCCTTTCGTAACTCTACCCACTGTTTTTCATCAACAGATTGACAATTGGGACAGGAGCGATTATTGCAGGATCTGGGACGAAGAATTAACTTTTTGCATTTGGGACACATTTCAGCATTGTAACCAAATTCACCTGTCCTACAGTTAGCAATACAAAAAAGCGCTTTCTTCTGTTCACTTGTAAGAGCGATGCTCTTGTCATTGAGAACTGATTTTCCAAATAACTGGAATATGGATCGAATTGGGTATTTATCCTCAGGTGCTTCTTCAATAGAGTAATCGTAGTTTAAGGATGACCCAGTTGGTTCAATTTGTTGTGCAGTTGCTTCAATATTTATTTCCATTGAGGTACCGCCTTTCTGAAAACAGTGTTAATACGGTCATTGTCAGCGATCCTGGCTTTATGGGCTGCAGCTGGGCGGATATAAACCAGCGTGCTTGAGACAGTCTTATGTCCCATAATTGAGGCCAAGCTGACAAGATCATCCGGATGTGCAAGATAATACTCGCATCCAAAATAGCGCCGCAGTGAATGACATGTATAACCGCGATCTTTCCACCCCAAACGATCTGTAATCTCGTTAAGGTGATTCTCTATTGTGGCTATAGACGTAGAACCATCCTCGCAGCGGCCACCGAAAATGAAATCGGTTTTGACTTGTTTTGGATAAAGCTTTCTGCAATAGATTTCCAGTTCCTTAAAGATGTCTGTAGGAATGGGAACTTCACGATCCTGGTGATTCTTACCAGGTAGAATATGCAATGTTCCACGCTCTCGGCGGATGTCCTCCCAATGTAAACGAACAAGCTCAGATACCCGAGGACCGCAAAACGCCAGAAGCGCCATTTCCAGCATAACTCTTCTGGAAGGAGCGCTGGATAGAATTTTTACTACTTCAGCCTCAGTCGGCACTGTACCCACAAAGGTTTCATACTTGAGATTGCGAACAGCTTTATCGTTCCAGGTACGTTCAACAATCCCTCCCATCATAAGCTTGATTGCACAAAACCGTTGGTTGATTGTGCTTCCTTTTAGATGCATACTTTCCCGCAAATAGTTTTGATATGCACGTAAATCAGACCATGGTAGCTCTGCGAGTGTACCTTTCTTATCATTAGTGACCAACCACGAAAGAAAGTCGTCAATGTAGGTCATATAGTCGTGATAAGTTCCATCGCTGTAGCAGCTTGATGTTAGCAATTCAGAGAACTCACAGAACTCCTTATAGTAAGGATGATCTGATGGAATCTCAATAGTTTTAGGCATGAAAAAACTCCCTTCGCAAAATGAAATAGCATGACCAGCAACCACATTCCACGCAGAGAGAAAAATTTGTACTTGAGTGTTTTTTAGCAACGTGCTATAATCAACTCAGGTTTTATACAAACCTTTCCTGCGAGTGGTTGGAAGCTGTCGCAGGATTTTTTTATTCCTAAGCAAATTCTATATCATTGCAAAGCAAAAAGCAAGTGGCGATAAAGGGGAATTTGGTTTTACGCGCAATGCTTTCAGTGCAGAGCTATCACGAAGTGATTTCGTTCAAAAATAAACCTTGCAGTTATCAGAAAATACGGTGCCAGCCTGGACCGGAAAAACCATTCACTCACCGACGCTTAAGTTTTGAACACTTCCATATCAACAGAATAGGCAATGACGATTAAAAGTACCTGCTTCATGGCAAAACCGACGCGTACGCGATGGGCGTGGTTCCTCAACAAATTCGCTTCATGCCTTCTCGATCTCACAGCTGTGATGCTTGAATTCGACATTGTCATTAGACACCGTTCTGTCATAATTGATTCCAACTAAAATCAGATTCCCTTTGTACAGCTCCAGCCTGTCCGGATACTTCTGCCTGTGTATCTGTGAGATGGCTGTATCCGCATCTTTATCATATTTAAGTTCAATCAACATTGCCGGATATTTTGGCGCCTTAGGAATATAGGCCAGATCCGCGTATCCTTTTCCTGTATCCAGTTCTGGTATGATCGTGTACAGATCCTGTGCAGCATAGTAAGCCAACTGTACCGCATAGGAAAGGCCTGCTTCGCTGTGGTAGGTCTTGTTGCCAGCTTTGTCATGTGCTGCTTCCAAAAGAACTGCTACGGTCTTTTGATCGCCTTTCCATGTTGCCTCAAGAAGTTTCTGCGAATTCTGGAGAGCACGGAATGTTACTGTCCATTCCCTGTTTTTAGTGGATGACTTAAATACATCCAGCACTTCTTTATTCGGAATGAACACTTCATCTGTATCGCTGTCAAAGCCTAGATATCCCAGATGAACCAGCATTGTCAGAATATCGTCCTTACTGTTGAAGGTGGTCATGTCATTCTGGTAGCCTGTGATATCCACAGGTATCTTTCCACCATCCATAAGAACCGTGACATCCTCTTTCAATCCATCAAAATTCCAATCAATGTGCTGCTGAAGCGCTTCGTATGTCTCCGTTGCATTCCAATAATTTTTTATATACCCACTGCGAATCGCTTTTATAACCGATAAGGGACTATAGAGAAAATACTTTGGAGCTTCTGGAGCCTGGCCGGTAGTGAGCAACAATTTTTGCTCTGGATCAGGCGGAATAATATCACTAACTCGATATCCATCATACCAGTCACTGATCTTCCCATAATCTCTGCCGTATCTTCTGCATAAATCCTCAACCTCTGCTGTGGTGAATCCTGTATATGGAGCAAGCTGCATTGGATAGATCATTGAATATTCATCAAACATGTTGAGCGCTGAATGCTTCCCATATTTCTTAATGGGCAGAATTCCTGTCATATATGCAAGTGCAATATACTCATTATCCTTCAGCCATTTCCTGAGAAAATCCAGATATTTCTTTTGACCTTCTTTGTCATCTTTATATTCACGAAAAATGGCATCCCATTCATCTATAACAACAACAAACTGTGTATTTTTCTCACAGCAAATATCATTAAGCGTTTGTGACAAATCATTCTTATCCAAATAATCAACTTCAGCGTATTTTCTGGTCAGATCTCTGATCAGTGACATTTGAAGTTTAGCAAGAGCTTTATCAGCATCGGTCCCTTCTTCAAAGAAATCCGTCATCACAAGTTTGATTACATCAAATTTTCCCAGATATTCATCCCATTTTTGAACCTTATTATCAATTACTTTGCTTATCTTACATTTTTCAAAAAGGCTTCTACTATCTGCATTGCAGTCATAATAGGCGCAAATCATTTTTGCGGCCATTGATTTTCCAAAACGCCGCGGACGAGAGACACAAACATATTTCTGTTCAGTATTTACCACGCGATTCAGATAAGAAATCATTTCTGTTTTGTCCACAAAAATCTCAGAGTTCACCGCTTGTTCAAATGCGCCTTTTCCGGGATTTAGATATCTCCCCATCTAGCAGGCCTCCTTTTCTCTGCCCAATTTGCAGAATTTTCATTTTTGGCTATGCCGATTCATCAGATCATACCGTTTTCAACCAAATCATCTTTTGAATAAGCTGCCTTCTCAAACGCTTTTTGAGTCATATCAGAAAGCACAACATAATGTCCTTCCCATCGTCTGGATGGTTTCCCGGGTTTCGTGCCAAATACGGCTCAATGGTAATCAGCAGGTGTTTTTTTCAGAAATTCCGAAATATGCTTATTGATCTCATCAATACATTTGCATACAAGCATCTCGTCTGTTATCCCTGGATAGCATCCTTTATTGATGTGCTCAAGCATTTCTACCGATAAATCATCTTCTTCATAAAGAAAAAACAGGTCATTCCATTCGCTTTTTTCTCCCCTGTTTCCTTTCGCTTATCCAAACATTCAAGACGATTTTACGCCGCCTTGAGTCAGCCTCTTTCTTGTTCTTCAGTTCGGGGATGACATCATGTCATCCGTCTGACTGCCTTGTTCTTTCTGGCCGTTGAAGCATCCTCTTCCATGACCATACCTCTCCCGCAGTTCAAAGTCAAGTATTCCTTTATCATTTTCGTTTCAGATGCTGCGCCAGGCAATGACCGCGATTCTGATGTATTCTTTCTCTCTGCCCTGAGGATGATGCCTCCCCCAGACACAATGAGGAAGCCCCAGCTTACTCATCAAGAAGATCAACCATCGCCTGAGAGAGGATAGTCTGATAATCCGCCTCTTCTTTTTTCAGCTGCTCTGAAAGGCTTTGTAGACGCTCATGGTCTATGGTGCGACTTCCGAGAAACTTAAGCTCGCTTTTTGCCTTCTCCGTCTTGATCACTACCTGAATGAATTCCGGCCCGATCTGAAGCAGGCGAAGAATCTCTGACTCATCTAAATAGCCGTTTGTGATAAGCCCATAGGTCTCATAGAGGGTATCATTTGAGATTGGTCCAATGATCACATCCATCTCCGGATGCCGATCCCGCGCTCTGCGATTGCTCAGAATATAGGAAAGCCAATCGGCGTCTCTTGTAAACTGCATGACCGCAAGGTCCTTAAGATCAAGTTCATATTCATTGACAATGACCTCCCTCTCCTGCCGCTCCTTTGCCCATTTCCCGGCAAATTCCCCACTGGTGGACAGATAAAATCCCTGGCCAAAATCCGCATTGATTCTGCCGTGATGGAGATCCGGTGATTCAATGATGTCATAGCCGGTATGATAGAGCGTAAGAATCTGTTTCGTATCCATTTGCTTTCTCCTTTTGAGGTACATATGGGATTGTTGATTCGACAGGTCAATCTGTCCAGGTTCCCGCTTTGTGACACCGTCGCACTTGGCATGGCTTCGCTGCCGGATTGTTTCGGGTGGCGGGGAACCCTCCTCTTTCGACGGACACATTTTGTTGTTGACACGCCCGTATTCCTCCTCTATAATATGCCTCGCAACAATCATCGTTAGGGGCGCTATTTGCTGAGATGGCTTCGGCCGGTCCCTTTGAACCTGTGTAGATAATCCTACCGTAGGGAAGCGATATGTTTGATCCTTATGACCAAATACCGCGCAGCCCTTTCGGGCTGCGTTTTTTGCTTTGATTGTCTGCAAACAATATTAGGAAGGAGTCTTTCTCATGTCGTTTAAGTTTTCCTCTCTCTCCGCCACCGTGTGGGCAATCCTGGTGACCTGCATCATCGCAGGTGTTGTCGTCTTCCTGATTTCAAAGGATCAGAAGAAATGGACCATTCGTATGATCGCAAACGCAGCTCTGTGTATTGCGCTTGCCTTCCTTCTCTCCTGCATCCGTCTGTATAAGCTCCCGCAGGGCGGATCCATCACCCTGGCCTCCATGCTCCCGCTCTTCCTCTTCGCCTATGTATATGGCGTCGGACCGGGCATGCTGGTCGGTGCTGCATACGGTTTCCTGCAGTTCATCCAGGATGCCTACTTTGTCCACCCGGTTGAGCTGATCCTTGACTATCCTCTGGCCTTTGCCATGCTGGGGCTCTGCGGACTTGCCAAGAAGTTCCCGGACTCCTGGGGCATCATCCCCGGAATTGCCATCGGAACGCTGGGGCGTTTCCTCTGTGCGTTCATCTCCGGCATCATCTTTTTCGGCATGTACGCACCGGAAGGACAAAACGTACTGGTCTATTCCGCAGTTTACAATGGATTCTATCTGATTCCTGAGGCGGCCATCTGCATCGTGATCGGCCTGATTCCTCAGATTCGTACTCTTGCCAATCAGCTTGCACTCAGCGACAAGCAGTATCGGTAATCTTCTGGCGGCAACATGCCGCCTTTTTTCTTTTCCATGAGCACATGTGCTTTCCGGTTTTCACCGGCTAATGGGTTCTCTCCGTCGCTTCAAGAAGCGTCGTAATGGCGGCGTTTCCATCATCAATGCCGCTGACATAGCCTTTAAGTGACCTGGCTTTGGTCATGATGGCCTGTGAATGCTCATCGACAAAGATCCGGCACTTGTATTTCCCGTTTTTGGCTTCCTGCAGGAGATTGGCGGCTGCCGAGTTGCCATCCAGCGCAATTACGGCA
>JAFUZM010000012.1 GCA_017476605.1 Clostridia bacterium | reverse complement strand
CATACGCTCATGCTGTGTTCCGGCTGATTTTCATATTCGTACAGCATTCGGTTCATCTGAGCACGGATAGCTTCCTGACGCTGGGCAGGAGCGCGCACCCGTCCGCTCTTCATGCATGCTGCCGTGATGGGCTCCCCAAGAAAGGTATCCACCTGTCGTGCAAGCCGGGTGGAGAAGGAGACAACGTATTTGGTGTTTTGTCCCAGAGAGAGATAATCCGTCTTATGCAGCACGCCGACAGGAATGATGGCAAAATCCCCGGCACTTAGACGGTATGAGCGATGGCCAATGAACACAGAGCAGCTGCCCTCTGCAACGTAATAGAATTCGTGGAAGGGATGGAAGCGTTCCTCTTCCTCCTCCTGGATTCCGGTGAAATTTATCTTCTTTATCCGGAAGGCCTGGGACATTTTCTCCTCTAAAGCCATCTTTTCTCCTCCCTGGATGAGCCGCTCTGGCCCTTTGGCATTATGGCTTTGTGAGTGCTCATCCTTTGATATCCTGTTTTGCTGATTCGTAAAGCTATGTGAAGCACCGGCTGTGTATATGGCGATTTGCCTACAGCGTGTTTTCGGAAACAGATGGGGATAGTATAGTCTATGCCGGCATCTGCTGCAACAAAAAATCTGTAGTTTTTGAGAATTTTCCCAATAATTCGGTAGATATTACTCTTATTTTGCGCTATGATATGCCGCGCGATCGGGAAGCAGTCGCCAGGACGCGATGCATTTTTGGTGACCAGGATCGCATTCAAGGAAATCAGCAGATGGAACAGGATGCCCAATCTGTGGGCGACCGGAAAGAGATAACATCGACTGTAATCCCGGAATTCCATTCCTGAGTGGATTCAGTTGCTGCGCGTGATCAAGTGGAGAACGGCGCAGGCGAAACATCTGACTGAGAGATCAAAAAGAAAGCAAGGTGTCTCAATATGAGTAAAATGATAAAAAGCAAATTTTCATTTCTGTGGAAAGGCAATGCCGGCGCAAAGGATTCTGAAATCCGCGAAAGTGGCAGAGAAAGCTGGCTTGGGTTTTATACGCACACGTCGTTGCCCATTCTGGCGCTGCAGCCGGATTTCAAGTCGGAGCAGTGCTGAAAGGCAAATGGAGGAGCATGTTTCCTGCTGGTGAGTGAGGAAGCAATACGCGAAGCGGCAACCGGCAAAAATGCCGGCTGTCCTCCGGGAAAGAATCTGAATCCGGAACCCGGTAAAGAGCCCATCCGGTCCCTTGCTCTCATGGCAAGGGACCGGATGGGTTCTTTCGATTTGACAATCTGGAAACCCTTATTGAAAAACAATGATGGAAATGTAAAAATAATGGAAAGACGTCGTATGACGTGTTACGACATAATGAACGATGACTGGTTTGGAAGAAATGCTCCCAACCGTCAAAAACGAAAGGAAAATGTCCCATGAAAGAAAATGTAATCATTGTCGTCTGCAAGGTCCCCAGCGAAGCGTATCAGATTCTCAGTATGCTGCGTCAGAATCCTGCCAACGAAAGCTATGTGCTGTCTCAGGCGGCCATCGTGAAAGAGGAAGCCGGACACCTTTCCCTGGGTGACGGGTTTGTTGTTGACAACCCGGCGGAGGACCGCGGCTGGACCGGTGGCCTGATCGGAAGCCTGGTGGGCATGCTGGCTGGACCTTTTGGTGTTCTGTTCGGTGCCGGTGTTGGCTCCCTGATCGGCGATTCCATGGATGAGAAGGCAATGGAGGGTAAGGCAGAGCTTCTTAAGAAGGCAAGCGAATGCCTGGTAGAAGGCGAGACGGCCCTGCTGATCATGGCAAAGGAAGAGGATGAAACCGCACTGCCTGCAATGCTGAAGGACTTTGATGTCTCTCTTACCCGCCTGGATGCGGAGGAGATTGCCTCTGAGCTTGAATATGCAGAAAAGAAAGAACTTGAGAAGAAAGAAGCTGAAGCACTTCCTGAGGGAGAGGCGAAATAACCCATTTGCTGAGACGACGTTTGGATCATCCGAACCGTCTCAGCTTTTTGTTTCTGGAGACTCGAAATTTTTTGAAAACGGAAAGCAAATAGCACTGGAAAACTTAAGACGGAGGTAAACAGGAAGGGGAGGACAGCAATGAGAATCGGCGTGCTTCTGGCCAGCTCACAGGCAGCAAAGAGTGAGATGCTTTACAGAGCGGTTTTGAAATATGCCACAGGCGCGGAGGTCATTTGTTATGGATGCTGGCCAGAGTCAACAGAGCAGTACAGCTATATTGAGACATCCCTGCTGGCCGGGCTTCTGCTTATGAGCGGAGGAGTGGATTTCGTTGTCACGGGATGTTCCTCCGGACAGGGAATGATGCTTGCCTGCAACAGCTTCCCGGGGGTCTTATGCGGCTATGTACCGACGCCAAGGGATGCTTTCCTGTTCGCTCAAATTAACAATGGCAATGCTGTTTCCCTGCCTTTGGGAGAAGGCTACACCTGGGCAGGCAGCAAAAACATGGAACAAACAATCGAGGCATTGTTCTCTGAGCCATTTGGACAGGGGTATCCAAAGAACGAGGCTGATCGGAAACTTCGGGACACAGCACGGCTGAGGGAACTTAGAAATCTGTCTCAGGTGTCTGTGACTCAGTTCCTGGATCGTCTGGATGCGCCATTTATGAGAAAGCTTCTTTCCAAGCATGACGTAATGGATGACATTCTAAAAAGCGGGCATTCTGATTCCCTGCGGTGCTGGCTTACTGGGCATATGGGGACCATCTCTTAATATCGGGGATGAAAATAAGGAGGAAAGAGAAAATCCTTTGGTGGTGGCACGCAATGAAACGCAGCTTTTTCTGTCTGCCTGGAACCAAGAAAGAGATACAGACAAAAAGCACCAAAATATGGCGCTTGACACGAAGATAAAATGCAAGTAGAATAAACAAGTGAAGAGCAACACAAAGGCTTGGCGGCTGTTCCTACGCTTACCGAAAGGAGGCGTATACATTGCCAATTACATTGACTTTTCACATTGGCTCGTTGACCGTTACAATTCGGATAACGTCCAAAGAAAAAAAGTCAGAAGATCGCAATGAAAAAAACAACCGCCACTCCCCTAAGTGACGGTTATTTTTGCGGTCTACTGACCATAAAAAATATTCTATTCGCTTGAGGAGCAGCCGCATTAAGCGTTGCTCTTCATTTCTTATTATATGCATTTCGGCTGCGTTGTCAAGCATCTGATTTCCGGAATTTTATTGTTTTACAGGCATCTGTGCGGATAACGTCCAAAGAAAAAAGTCAGAAGATCGCAAGGATAACCGCCCCTAAATGACGGTTATCCTTGCGATCTTCTGACCACAATCTTTAATCATAATTCTTGAGGAGCAGCTGCTTTAAGCGTTGCTCTTCATTTCTTATTATATGCATTTCGGCCGCGGTGTCAAGTATCTGATTTCTGGGATTTTATTGTTTTCAGCTGTTTACAGGCATCTGTGCGAATAACGCCCCCAAAAGTCAGAATATCGCAATGAAAAACAACCGCCCCTAAGTGACGGCTGTTTTTGCGGTCTTCTGACCACAACAAATAACTGTTTTCTTTGAGGAGCAGCCACATTGAGTGTTGCTCTTCAGCTGTCATTATATGCATCCCGATTGTTTTGTCAAGCATCTTATTTACGGGAGCAGGTGAAAGGAACATCAGGGGAGTGCTGAATGCCCAAAGAAGACGGGAAGCAAAGGAAATAGTGATTGACTGTCCAAATTAAAAAATGGAATACCATAAGGAAATCAATGGCATCGGGATCATTGCTTGAAGCATGCCGCGTACAGGTAATGGGGCTCAACCGACTGCGGGAGAAGCGTGATCGGTGCTCCGATCCGGAATCGTTACGATGACGGTTGTTCCACCTTCCTCCCGACGTATGACCTCAAGGTTTCCTGCACACATCATTTGAAGACGCTGTCGGATGTTCGTCAGGGTGACATGCGGTTTGCTTTCGGCGGACAGATCAAACCCGGGACCGTCGTCCTCCACGGTGATCACGCTTCCGGTATCGGTGTGACGTGCCCTGATCGTGATGTGAAGCGGGCCGGTGTATGGATTCATGCCATGCTTGACGGCGTTTTCCGCAATGGGCTGCAGGGTTAGCGGAGGCAGGCGGAAGACTGTAAAGGGGGTATCGTACTCCACAAGAAGGAGATCTTCATATTGAGCCTGTTCTACGGCAAGGTAGGCGCATGTGTGCTCAAGCTCCATGGAAAAGGGAACAGGACTTTCGCTGACAACGGCGTTGAAGTTCTTCCGCAGGTAATTTGTGAAATCCAGGGTAACCTGCCGTGCTTTCTGGGGATCCTGATTGCAGAGACTGTAAATGGCCATAAGGGTATTGTAGATAAAGTGGGGACGCATCTGCAGTACCATAATACGGGATTGCTGTTTTGCGATCTCTTTCTGCTGCTCGATAAACTGATCTACCTGATCACTTACGATGAAGAGAAACAGAAAGAGAGCGGCAAATGCGGTTGCAAGTACAATCAGGGAGAGGCCGTAAATGTACATCTGCAGCAGCATGGCCAGCAGAGGGGAAATCAGGTAGATCAAAAAGGCGTAAAACTGTTTGGCACTGAGTACTGATCTCTTGTTAATCAACACAACCAGATTGATCAGTATACTGAGCACAGGGGGAACAAGCAGCAGAGGATAAAATGGACCCCGATGATATTCCTGATCCGGAGTGTAATAGTAGATCCATCTGGTGAACTGGGCGATGATAAGCAGCAGGAAGTAGATGAACCATAGTGCTGCGGTGATCATCATTAGCGGACTCTTCCGTACATTCTCTCTCAGACAGTGATGCAGATAAAGGGTCAGGAGAGGAATGAGAATTGAGGAGGCCAGAGATTCCATGAAAAGGGCAGCTTTGGAGATGTGTGCATCCACTACTGGGACAGAAAAGAACCAGGATACCATGCTTGAGGCGGCATAGATGATCAAAACAGAAAAAAAGATCGTAAAGAAACGCTTGGACCATTTCTGTAAACTTGGAATGAAAAGAACAAGCAATAGTCCGAGGACCATCAGCATGAGAGCGGAGGAGGCAATGGAGATATTGATCACAAAGAGCAAATCATTCATTATATCTATTCCTCGACAAACAGTTTCGTAATGACGCAGAGTTCACAGCTGTCTCTTCTAAGTTTAACCCAACAGACGGCCATACGCAAGATATTATAAAAATAGAATTTGACATTCTGGAAACCCCGCTTGAACGAAAAGGGGAAATGAGATACAGTAGCATTGAGCTAAATTAACAATCAGGAGGTGCGATGTCTTATGAACGGCAATAACTATGAATCTGCAGCTTCTTCTCAGAATGATCTCATGCAGGCAACTACTGGCGAGAGTGTCGATGAATTGCTTGCACAGCTCCATGCAGAGTATGATCCGGTTTTTAGCATGATGACCGACTACCAATGTGCAGTGATGGAGGTGGAGACCAAGTTCAATGTTCTGAACAACCGGCTTTCCATTCAGGGGGAACACAATCCGATCGAATCAGTCAAATCGAGAGTGAAGAGTCTTGACAGTATCATACAAAAGCTCCAAAAACTTCATTTGCCGCTGACAATCGAATCCGTGGAAGACAATCTGAAGGATGTGTCCGGTGTTCGGGTCGTCTGCTCCTTTGTGGATGACATTTATAAAATCGCGGATTGCTTCCTGGCTCAGGAGGATATCACCCTGATTGAGCGCAAGGATTATATCAGGAATCCAAAGCCGAGCGGCTATCGAAGCCTGCACCTCATCGTCAAGACACCGATTTATACGGAGAACGGGAAGAAGGACATGTTCGTTGAAGTTCAGATGAGGACGATTGCCATGGATTTCTGGGCAAGCCTTGAGCATAAGCTGCGTTACAAAAAGAACCTGAGCTCTGAGACACTGGAAGAGCTGTCAGAAGAACTCAAAGCATGTGCGGAGGAAAGCGCAAAGCTGGATGAAAAGATGCTTCGTATCCGGGAGCGTATTGCACAGAATGCGTAGGAAGCGCTACGTAAGGGAAAGTACTGACGGTTTTACGTGTTCACTGCGTTAAGCAGGAAAAAAGGTGTCCTGACATGACACATGGATCTTAATCCCTGGCGTGGTATGCACGCCTCGATGCGTATTTGTCTCTTTGCTGATCCTTCTAAGGCAAAATGGAATAACGATGTATATTGTCCATCCATTTATATGGGTGGACGATTTTTCGTATCAGTCTGTCGACGGAATGATTTTCGTATGATAAAATGTTCATATACGCTTGACTCTTGGGAGGATTGGTATGGAAAGCATTTCAGAAACCAGATCAAATATTAAGCGACTCGGAAAAACGCTTGGCCTTATTTGCAGGATTGCAATGATTGTCTTTATCCTGCTTGCTGCTTTCAGCTTTGTGCTGGCAGGAATCTCCGTTCTGCTGCCTGACACCATGAGCAGTTTCAAGAGTTACTTTGAACAGAATACCATTTTTCAGCTTCTCAAAGCCGCAGCAGGCTTAAAGAGCATGGATCAGAGATATGTTTCTGCGATCGGCGCAATGGTGACCGCCATCATTTTTGCTGTGCTGGCGCTCTATCTTGGCAGCTTCAGAAAGCTGCTGATGGAGATGGTGAGCAGCGAGAAGCCCTTTACGCAGGACCTTGCGCGTACCATTCGCAGGAAGTCCTATACGCTTCTCCTGATGCTGGTTTACAATCCTGTTGTCGCTCTTTTGACATTTCTGATCGCAATGCTCTTCTCGTATTTTGTGGAATATGGGGCCCATATCCAGGAGAAGGCAGATCAGACCAGCCGGATTCAGGAAGAGATGATTGTCTCCTTTGCTGAGATTACAGAAAACAAATCCGGCCAGACAGGCAAACATGTCCGTCGTGTGGCAGAGTATACCAGAATACTGGCCACGGCACTTGGACTGGACCGGGAAACGGTGGAAAATCTGCGCCTCGCCTCTACCATGCATGACATTGGCAAGCTGATGATTCCCGGTGAAATTCTTGAAAAGCCGGGAAAGCTGACGGAGGAGGAGTATAGGACGATAAAGACGCATACGACCTATGGCGGAAAGCTTCTCCAAAATGTTGAGGGAGATGTCATTGCGCTGGCGCGTACGGTCGCACTTGAGCACCATGAGCGACCGGATGGCCGCGGATATCCGGAGGGAAAAACGGAAATCAGCCTGGCCGGGCGAATTGTGGCCGTAGCGGATGTATATGATGCTCTGACCAGCAAACGGAGCTATAAGGAGGCATGGGAGGAGGATCGGGCATATCAGGAGATTGTAAACGGTGCCGGGACACAGTTTGATTCCGAGGTTGTGGAAGCATTCAAAAATGCATATGGAGAGATAAGCCGGATTCGGGAAATGTATCGGGATTAGCACTGCGATTCAGCCAGTTTCTGAACATCATGCTGCACCGGGTGGATATGCCTGCACGAAAAGGACAGAGAGGATTCTGCCTACGCATGGATGCATCATAAAAATACGAAATCGGAACCATGGTGAGCCATGGTTCCGATTTTTAATAAGCGTCGTTGTTTTGGCAAAGCCCGAATGCGGGCGGACGCACGATCTGGCTTTCCCGAATTTATCTTTGCCACTCCGGGAAGCGCTCGCGGAATGTGTTAAAGTAGTACTTTTCCATCACAACGTCATACACGGCTTCGGCATATTCCTCAAGTTTCCCGAGATCGTAAAGATACTGGAGAATGGTATACCGGACACGGAACGTCCGTCCGCGGAGGATTCCCTCGATAAAGCGGGCCTTGTCTGTGACGGTGAAGGGGATGCGAATGGTCTTTTGAAGCGCTTCGATTTTGTCAAACGCAGGCAGATACTTTTCGATCAGGCCGCGAATATGTGCATCCTCCGTCTCGCGGTACAGCTTGCGGAACAGCTCGATTGCGACGAATGTGCCCTCGCCGACTTCAATGCCATGAAGATTGGGAATCTTCCCTTCCTCGACATCCATGACCTCCCAGGTCTGACCGATCATGTGTTCCGTTCCGCTGGCAGGACGGGAGGAACCGCAGAAGGCGATGCACTCACCGGAAAGAATGAGGCCTTCACTGGCGGCACGAATGGCATTCAGATCGCGACTTTCAAGAGTATAGGACGCCTCGATGCACTGGCCGGTGGCTTCAAGAACCATATTTGCAATCTTTTCACAATAGTACTCGTCATTGCGGTCTCTGCTGATTTCCCAGTCAAGGATCGCAATGTATTTGCCGATCATGTCACCGACACCGCTGAGCAGCAGGGGATAAGGTGCGGCGGCGTTGATCGCCAGATCAATGATGATATGGCGTGCGATTGTACAGGTATAGACGATCTTCTTGCTGCCGTTCAGCAGAGGAGCAACCACGGAGGCATAGCCGTCCATGGAGGGCGCTGTTCCGACCACGCCATATGGGACGCCGATGCGGTAGCTGACCATGCGGCAGGTGTCATTGATGGAGCCGGATCCTACGGCCAGAATATAATCCGGATTGAAGGAAAAGGCATTGATGTCATAGACATCTGTATCCCGTCCGGCTTCCATCAGCACTTTTCCCACGTTTTCGGCATTCGGAAGCGCCTGAGCGGGCAGTACCAGCGTATGGGACAGCATATGATGCTCACTCAGCAGCTCCTCGACTCTCCTGCCTGCCACATCATAGGTGTTTTCATCAGCCACCAGGAAGATGCGGTGATACCCTTTCAGAATTTCCGGAACCTTCTCAATCGCACCCTCCGAAACCTCAATCACCTCTGTTGGAATCGCATGATGTTTCTGTACACAGGTACAATCCATCTCAATCATAGTCCGACCTCCTTATCATTGCATATGAAATGCTGATTTTGAACTTGGCCTATAGGATACCATATTTGGAAGGCCAATACAAACCGCATTCCATCAAATTTCATCATCCCTGCAGCCAGGAAAAGCCTGCGATAGAGGTGTTACGATCCATGTTGCCTTTATGAGACTACAGCTCGGGCACTTGCAGAAAGACGACTCCCGGGAATCATCCTGAAAATCAAACGCGGATAAGTTGACATGGATATATAACATATGTTATAGTCCCACTGTGATAAATGTTATAAAGGGGATATGCCATGAAGGACCTGATTTTTGAAATTAGGAAACGATTGAACGCGAGCCAGGAGGAGCTGGCGAGAATGATCGGCATCTCCTTTGCAACAGTGAACAGGTGGGAGAATGGACATTCTGTCCCGAACAAAGCGATGCAGCTGCGCCTGTACGATATTTGTAAGCGACGTGAAGTCGATTTGGATAACATCATTCGGGAAAAGATTAAAAGAGCCGCCTCCGGTCTTGCGGTGGAACCCGGGAGTCTGATTCTGTATCACGGTTCCAAGTCTGGCATCAAAGGACAGATCGCTCCGATAAGCAGAGAACGATGTGACTTTGGCAAAGGGTTCTATATGGGCACAGAGCCTTATCAGACGTTAACGCTCATCAGTGATTTTGAACAATCCAAATTCTACATCGTCAGCCTGAATTTGAAAGATTTAAAGGTGCTGCAAGTCAGCCCTGATATACAATGGGCAATGCTGGTCGCGTTCAATCGTGGAAAGATGGACGAGGCCAGAGGAACGGAGCTTTATGAACACTATGCCAAAATGAGCCAAGGATACGATATGGTCGTAGGCAGCATTGCAAATGACAGGATGTTTTATGTTTTAGACAACTTCTTTCTGGGAAATATAACCGATAAAGCGCTTGTTATGAGTCTTTCCGCATTGCAGCTGGGACAGCAGTATGTCGCGATCTCTCAAAAAGCATGTGGACAGGTAAAAAATGAAAAAGAGATTGAGCTTTCATATCTGGAACGAGTTTTTCTGCGGGATTTGAGTGAATCTAATCGAATTAAGGGAATTCATCTGGCAAATGAGATTTGCAGAGATTATCGCCGGGAGGGAAAATACTTCGATGAAATCCTGCATGAAGCAGCAAAATGAGAATGAAAGACGTAAAGAGACGATAACGAGAGCGTATGAAGCAGCATGGAATCATGAAAGGTGGGAATCATGGATAGCATTCAGCTGAAACTCTGCGATATCCAGGGCCGTTTGTTTGAGAGATCCAAAGAATACGAGAGCGAAGGTTTTATCCGGAATTTTATGAATTCCGAAGTTGCTGATCATCTTGATTCTCCATACAACAAACTTCAATGGATGGGAGAGGAATACCTCCTGGATGAGCTGAATGATGAAAAACAGCTGATCCGTGAAGGAGAAAAATACAGTGCTGATATTCTGTACTGGATTGGATATATCTATCGTTATTGGGCATGTTCAAGAGGGGAGAAAAGCAGACGAATATACAGGTATGCACCGGCAAAAACAATGAAGCGAAACTACATGGCATTTCACACACTTGATCCTGAGATAGCCATCGATGATCTGATCGAAATCAAGCGTCAACGAAAGCAGTCAGGACGGGAAGCTTTTGATCACAGTGTCTGAAAAGAGCTGGAAGCAGCGGAACGAGCACTGACAAAAGTCACTACGCCGAAAGACCAAGTTGCTTGTAAGAGGGAAAAATGATTCGATTGTTCTGCGCGAATAGGCTTGCAAAAGCGCTTCATTTACCATCTGAACCATATACCGGGGATGTTCCTGAACTTGATAAATGGTGTGTCAAGGATACAATCATTCGGCGACAAAATGTGATTGTTGCCATGTGCGCGGATACCCGTTTCGGGTTTATCTTATGGGGGGTGAAAAAGGCACAGTATGCAGTGCTCCCGGAGTTGATTGCTGAAGGTATACGCAGGACATTCAGGCTTTATGGAATCCGGCAGGAGATTACGGACGAGTATCTTTCCGAGGTGCCGATGCTCTGCACAGGTGTAAGCAGACAGGATTCGACGGAACTGAGCCGTATATTGGCGCCTTTTGCTGATACGGTATATTCCGTACAGAATCCAATGGATCTGGTGTCACACTGGTATGTTTGCAGGATCAATAAGAGGCCTGTATATCAGGAAAAGGATTTGTATTGCCCATATGAGCGTATGCTGGAAAGGCTGCAGGTACGATATGACATGAAGCCCATCTGTCGTCCGGCATTTGAACTTACAGCAAAGATTGATCTGGGCAGCTGTATCTCTACGAGGACGCTGGTTGTTCCTGCTGAGTATACCTTTGGAGACCTCCACGAGATACTTCAGGACGCGTATGATTGGGGAAACCGGCATCCATACAGATTCATTGTGAATGATCAATGGATTTCCAATGAGAAACCGCCTCTCGATCATCCATCCGTTCTTTCCAGGAGAACCCCACTCTCCTCTATACTTGAGGAAGGGAGGACGTTCAGGTATACATATGAAAACGGGGACAATTGGGATATGTCCATTCACGTTGATTCGATAAAACGTGACTTTGATCAGCCGCATCCGATATGTACCGCCGCAGAGGGAGCGTCCCCGCCCGAACATCTTGGCGGAGTACATGGATTTGAGCTGCTGATGCAGGTCTATAATGATCCGAAGCATCCGCACTATCAGGAGATAAAGGGAAGAATTGGAGTATCATGGTCGCCAGAACCAAATATGGAGTACATCAATGTAATCCTGGGCAATTGTCTGCCAAGATACATGGAGTGAGGCATCTGGCTGTCTGAAACTCTGGAATCGAAGAAACAAATGTGCGAGGGACAATGCCTATCGCGTATAATGGACCTGCAGAAGTGGAAAGTTGGCATAATTGCCAGGTATGACCGCTAATCAAATCAGATTTATCTGAGAAGTGAACGCTTTTTTGATTGAGAAAAAAGACAAGGAAGTGAGATGACAATGGTCGATCTGATTGTGTTCCCATCAAGTTATTTTGATACTAAAAAGGTAGACGAAGATCTTAAAAATGAATATGATGCTGCTCTATTGACCGGCCTTTTTGAGACAGCTCTGTTCGGATATAAGGCTTGGTTTGAGGAAGGCAAGCTGAAGATGAACGAATTTCCAAACCGAGAGCATCAGGCAGTATACAGAGGATGGATGATGCAACCCGAGCAGTATGAGCAGTTCTATCATATGCTGATTGGAAAGAATATCCGGTTGATAACTGATCCGGATCAATACAGGCTGATGCATCTCTTCCCAAAGGTATATGAGTGTATAAAAGAGGATACACCAGCAATGGAACTCTTTCCATTGCATTCCCGGATAGACGTAGAGCAACTTAAGAAGCGGTTTTCTCGCTTTATGGTGAAAGACTATGTGAAATCAGTCAAGGGGACAGAGTTTCCAAGATACTTTGATCCAAACATTACTCAGGGGGCATTTGATCGCTGGATGGAGGTGTTTTACAAATACCGTGGGAATCTGCTTACCGGTGGGATTTGCATCAAGGAGTATGTAAATCTCAAATGCTATGGCTCACATACAAACGAATACCGGGTCTTCTACATGAATCATGAAATTGCGACGGTGTGCAGAAACTCAGGCCAGGGAAACTATACACCAGAACCACCAAAAGACCTAATCCAAAAATATCGGAATCTCGAAAGCCCGTACTTTACCATCGACTTTGCGGAACTTGAGAACGGAACATGGAAGATCATAGAAGCAGGTGATGGGGGAGTATCGGGTTTGTCTGACAATCAGGATCACAGGCAGTATTTCAGAGCACTCTACCAGTGTTTTTCCTGAAGTTTATACTACAGGTTTATTTACACACAACGATTTCTGTGCTATAGTTTCACCATCACAACAGGGCAAGGCCCGGAAAGGAACGCAACATGATGACCGTTCGTTTTGTCAAATCATATGATCTACATACAGATTGTCTGTCCAGTCTTGAGTTGGATAGTCTTTTTGTGCGCCCATGTAAGGCAAAACGCAGAATGGCAGCATAGTCCGGGAAACCTGGATCATCGTGTTTTTACGCCGTTTGCCTTGTATGAGGCAGACGGCTT
>JAFUZM010000125.1 GCA_017476605.1 Clostridia bacterium | reverse complement strand
CATGCGGACATAGGAGGGCGTCAGGAAGGTGATGGTGATGCGCTTGGTCAGAAAAAACTTTGCCAGCGCACCGGGATTCTTGATGGTGGCATAGGACACAATGTAGTTCTTGCCCCGAAACACGTTGAGGCCCGCCAGAATGACGATGACCGTGGCCACAAAGTTCATCGGGGCCAGTGTCGCCAGACGGTCTTTTTCATTGAAGGGGATCTCTCCGTTCAGACGGATAGACTGGATCGCCCGCTCAAGATTGCCACGCTCGTGCAATACTCCCTTGGGATTACCGGTGGTGCCTGAGGTGTAGATAGCGTAGGCGGCGTCATGATCATCGAAGGGCTCGTAGCCATTGAGTGGCTCGACCCGCATCACTTCATCCCAGGTCTCGGCATTCAGCTCCAGCTTGCAGCCACAGTCCTGGCGAATGTAGGCGATGCGTTCCGGCGCGTATGTATCCTCCACCAGTGCCCATGCTGCACCGGCCTTCCAAACACCCACCATGGCGATGACCGGCAGCACACCCCGAGGCAGATCAATCAGGACGAAGTCCTCCCTGCCGATGTGCTGCGCCTTCAGGTAGGCATAGACTCTGCCGGACATGTCGTCCAGCTGGGCATAGGAAATGCCCTTGCTGTGAGACTCGTCATAGAGTATGATCGCGCCGGGGTCCTGATGGGTATAGGTTTGCAGTCGCTCAAGTATGTCGTTCATCTTTATTCTCCATTTTCATTTTTTAAGATGCATCAGTCGCCCTAATGATATTAAAAGCGTTTGCTGCTTCCTGTTTGAAATGTGTTTCAACTAATATACAGTTGAACTTTCCAATAAAACAGAGGTTCCCATTAATGCTGAATCTTTACCGTCAGCCGATTGCTCAGCGCAGTCTCTTTCTCCCATCTATACCTGATTTCCTCCGTTATGCCCTTCAAGAGAGCCATCACCAGCTCGTCACCTGAGTTTGTCACATTCTGCTGCTTCCCGCCGTAGCAAATCGTCCATTCCGCACTTTCTGTGGCTTCAGAATACTCACATACCGCCTGAATGCGCGGATTCTCCAGAATCGAAAGCAGCATTTGTACCGTTTCCTCAAAGACCAGCTGGATGCGGCCGGCGGCTTTGGGCGCAATCCGGTTCTTATTGCAGTAGGCTTCGATCTGCCCCGCCATGCCCAGAAAGTCATAATTTCGGCTTTCGATATTCAATTCCAGCACTTTCAGCTTCTTGATGAAGCGCCGGGTGTTTTCCCGCAGGGGATGCTCGAATATCTGCTCCGGAGAGCCATCCTCATAGATGCCTCCCTCGTCCATGTAGAAGATGCGGTTGCTGATGGCCCGGGCAAAATTCATCTCGTGGGTGACGATCATCATGGTCTTTCCTGTCCTGGCCAGGTCGCGAATGACCGCCTGCACTTCGCCCACCATGGTGGGATCCAGAGCGCTGGTGGGCTCATCCAGCAGGATCGTGTTCGGGTCCATGGCAAGTGTGCGGGCAATGGCAATGCGCTGCTTCTGTCCGCCGGAAAGCTCGTCCGGGTAATTGAACGCCTTTTCAGCCAAACCCACCATGCGCAGCAGCTGCATTCCCTCGTCGTAGGCTTCCTGCTTGCTTTTGCCCAGCAGATCTACAGGTGACAGCATAATATTTTCGATCACCGTCAGATGGCCGAACAGATTGAAGCTCTGGAACACCATGCCCATCTTCTGACGCACTTTGTTCATGTCGCATTTCTTATCTGTTATTTCTACGCCGTCCACCCACACCTTGCCGGAAGTGGGCTTTTCCATCTGATTGATGCAGCGAAGCAGCGTGCTTTTGCCGGTACCCGAGGGGCCGATGACGCTGATCACGTCTCCATCATAGATGTCCACGCTCACATCCTTCAAAGGTGTCACATTGGGATATTCCTTCTTGAGATGCTCAATTTTAATCATGGATGTTCACCCCTTTCAGGATGCGTTCCCGCTTGCGTTTCTTGGGGTCAATGCTGATACGAATGCGGCTGACAAGAAAGCTGAACAGTCCTTCCAGCACAAAGTAAATGATGGTCACGGCAATCAGGGGGAAGAAAGCCTCATAGGTACGGCTGCGCACGATGTCGCCCATCTTGGTCAGGTCCTGCACAGCGATATAGCCCACGATAGCCGTGGCCTTGATGAGACCCACAATCTCGCCCTGATAGGCAGGCAATACATGGGGAATGGCCTGAGGCAGGATGATCTTAAAGAAGGTATGAAGGTTGCTATGGCCTAACGCGTAAGCTGCTTCATACTGTCCCCGGTCAATGGTACCAACGCCCATCTTGAGAAGCCCATACACCGCCGCGCCGAAGGTCAGTGTAAAACCGATGACCGCCACGGCAATGCCGCTGATGGCAACGGAGCCGAAAATGATATAGTACAGAATCATCAGCAAGACCACCATGGGCGTGCCCGTCACCAGCCAAATACAGAAGCGAGTGACACCATTGGCGAGGATATTCCCGTTTCTGCACAGCATGAACACCAGGAAACCCAGGGCTGTTCCAAAGAAGATGGAAAGCAGGGTGATCACCATGGTGTTGCCAATGCCCTCAAGGAATAGCTTCCAGCGATCCTCCCGCAGGAAGGTCTTGCTGAAGCTGGACGCGAGGTCGGACAGTGCTCCGGTTTTCTCGTCAGAGACATTCGTTGCGGCATCTGCAGCGTCTTTTCTTGTCATTACCATGAGCTCTGTCCCGTGATAGGGCACCGAGAAACTGACACTCTCCTTCCGCTCCTCTGTAATAACCATATCAGAAAGCGCAAAGTCATACATTCCCGTAACAATACCGGGAATGATCCCTGCTGTATCGACAATATGAATCTCGATTCCATAACCATATTCCCGGCAGAAGCGGACAGCGATATCCGGGTCCGTACCCGCAATCTGACCGTTAGCCACAAAGGAAACCGGTACCTTTGTACCACTAGTGGCAAATTGCAGCATCCCGTTTTCACCTGTTAATCCGCTCATATTTACGGGCGTGGATTCATTGGCCGGATCGCTCCAGAATTGATAGATCGAATCCAGGGTACCATCCGTTCTGATCCTTTCGATATATTCATCCATCTGTGCCCGCAGCATATCTCCCCTCTCCGTCTTTGCAAACATTGCTCCAATATCCAGAACACGGATGGGATCCGCAAGCACGCTCACCGTATCATCCGCTTCCAGGATCAAGTCGGCCACCTCTCTGCTTGCAAGAAAATAGTCGATTTTATTGGCCTTGAGCGCTGCGATCATGTCCATATAATTGTTAAACTGGCTGATTGCGGAAGCAGGCAGTTCCTCCTCAATCACAGAATCATGAAATGATCCTGTGATAACGCCTGCCCGTTTACCGTTCATGGAGGAAACGGAAGAAGGTACAGCATTGTGATCTGCTCCATACAGCTCAGCTGTGCGCACTGCCAGCACAACGCCGCCAGCGCTCGTGGGATCAGAAAAGAGCACCTGCTCCTTTCGTTCCTCAGTCACATTCATATCTGTGGAAAAGTCGTATTTCCCAGACTGAATGGCAGGGATGCGGGCAGCAAAATCCACGTCGCCCAGTTCGAGCTGATACCCGGCGTGGCGGCAGAAACGAACCACCAGGTCAATATCGTAGCCCACATTTTTGCCTTCCTTGATATAAGACCAGGGCATATCCGTTGAGGTGGTGACGACACGAATGACGCCGTTTTCGCCGGTCAGATCCGACATATCCACCACCTTCCGTGTCTCGTCCACGCCAAACCAGATATCGTTCAGCTCCTGCAGGGTGCCATCCTGATGACAGAGACTCAGAAAGGCGTTCAGCTCTTCACACAGGGCAGCGCTCCGGGGATCATCCTTGCGAAAGGCAAAGCTGTATTCCTGATTGGTGATCCGCTCATGGATGTAGTCAATTTTGGGTTGCTCTGCGTGGGTGGATTTCAGTTCCGCCTCGTCGCCCAGATACGCATCAATCCGGCCAGCCAGCAGCGCCATGTTGCAATCCGGATAGCCATTGAACAACAGATACTCGCTGTCCGGAAAGTTTTCGTGAGCAATGGTTTCCATCAGCGGTCCGGTGAGCACGCCGATCCGCTTTCCGTTATAGTCCTTCCATGCAGGAACATTCTGTGCCTTGTTTTCTCCCTGCACCATGATTCCCACCGCATTTTCATAGAGGACATCCGAGAACGTCAACGCCTCCGCGCGCTCAGGGGTAATATTCAGGTTGGCCATCACACAGTCCACGTCACCGGTAATGGCCGCGGGAATGATCGCGCCGTAATCATAGACCTTGAACTGCACATCCGCCCCCAGCCAGGCGGCAAAGCGATAGGCCAGCTCGATATCGTAGCCATTCAGCACTCCATCCTGATAATAGCTGTAAGGCTGCACAATGCCACTGGTGCCGACCACCAGATGCAAATCGGCATGATCCGGCAGGTTGATCTGGGGCATGATTTCGTTGTCCTCAATTACCCAGCGGCGATACATATCCTCCAAAGTGCCACTCATCCGGAGCTCCGCAATAAAACGGTTTATCTGACTTTCCAGGTTGGGAATTTTGGACACAGGAGATAGTCCCACAGCAATCTGTATGGTATCTCCCAGGATTTCATCCAGCAGATGCACGCCCGATTGTCCATTTTCGATGGCCAGTTGCATCTGCACCCGATCATACACAAAAGCATCGATTTTGCCTTGTGCCACAGCGATGTAGCCCATGAATTTATCTGTAAAATAAGCCACTGTGGCCTCTGGCAGCAGCTTCCGCACGGTGAGTTCCGCCGCACTGCCCTGATCCACGCCTACAGTAATCCCCTTAGCATTCAGCTGCGCTGCTGTCATAATGTCTGCCTGGACCGGAACCGCGAAAAGAAGGAGCATGGCCAGCAAAGCAAACAATTTCTTCATAATAAAATCAGCACCCTTTATCCTGTTTTCCCTTTTGACCGATCATCCCATTATTAAGCCAAGAAGCGTCTCTTCATAATTGATATTCGATTAGGCATATGGCTAAGAAGCGACATTATCCTCTCGCTTTCCTTGGAGCAGTGCAATCCAGCGCCTGTTCAGAATAGCCTTCCAGTGTTCCATATTGTTCAATCCAGCAATACTGATTCCAGTGTTCCCTGGAAAGAAGCAGTCTGGCCACTCCATGAGGATGTGCGCAGAAGTCCTCCATATCTCTCATGTTTTCAATCTGATTTCCAAGCTTCTCCAATAAGAATTTCAGCGCAGCTTCCTTATGTATTCCCGGCTGGCACAGCGCATATACACCGGATGAAGTCTGACGCGCAGGCAGCCTATTTCTCTGATCATAAGATTTCATACATTTTCCCTTTCAACACATCTTCGGTTGTGAACCCCCAGTTTTCCGCCCCTCTGGCGTTCATGCCGGGAATGAGTGCCTGTTATCCGCTATGGCATGATACTGATGCCCTTAAAAATATCGCAGCCCCGGGCAGCATGGAATGTGATCAGGCCCCACTCCTTCGCGGTCAGATTTTCCGGCTTATTCAGCATCACCTTGGAAATCCGACATGAAAGCCAAGTTAAATGCGCCCCGGCTGACTGGAAAACCAGAATTTATATTATAGATGAAATACGGACAAAAACATGACAGACATTATCCCTTAAAAAAACACATGCTGTTATTTGCATGTGCCAGAAAACGCAAGTGTGTTAGCTATGAGTTTACGGTTACGAAAAAAGAAGCGAATGACTCGCTTCTCAAATACTCGATTCTAACGGTTTATCTCTCCCGGAAATACAGTCGCCCGGTGGTCAGCTCTGCCCAGCTGTACTGGGTCATATATTCACCTGTAAAAGCATTGACAGCCGCCATATCGCCATCGAGCATCCGGTAATAATCGCAATCTACCTTATCCCGGAGGATCGCCAGCTGACCGCTGCGCCGAATAAGGATTCCTTCCATACCGATGGAAGACAGGGTCCTTTTGAGATCGCCGACCAGATGCCTAACCCGGTCTTTTCCGGCAGCCATATCTGTTTCCCCTTCCCACATATTGGTGATGATTGTTTCCGCCGAGCAAACCGATCCCTCCTGGTCGATCAGAAAGGCAAAGAGCTCCTTGGTCTGTTTTCTCGCAAACAGAAGAGGCTTCCGGTTCCAGAACACTTCAAACGTTCCAAAGCAGCGCACCCATAACCCGCCAGGCATCTCGGCGCGGAGGGGTGCAATGTTTTCCATTTCCCTTCGGATGGCATTCGCATCCACGGGCTTCATTACATAGCCACTGGTTCGCACCTGGATGGCCTCGAAAGCATATTCGGAATAGGCGGTAACAAACACAAACTTCGTTCCCGGAGACAAGCTTCTCACCTGAGCGGCCAGAGCCAGGCCGTCCAGCTGCGGCATCTTGATATCAGAAAATACAACATCTGGACGCAGATCGTGCTTCCGCATGCTCTCAAGTGCCGCGGTTCCCATATCATACTCCATGATCGTCGCTTCCGGCACAGCTTCCGCAATGGCATTGTGCAGCACCAGCAGTGCCACAGGCTCATCATCGATTGCAAATATCAGCATATCCCGTCTCCTACTCTTTGGGAATCATAATACAAGCCGTTGTTCCCCTGCCAGGGGCGGAATCAAATTCGAGCGTTCCACCGCAAACCTGCCGGAGTCGTTCCCTCACATTGGCGATACCGATATGCTTTCGCCCGTCCATCGGCACGATGTTTGGGTCAAAGCCAGGGCCGTCGTCCACCACGATGATCTCATAATGGTGAAGCGTTTCCAGGGCGGCAATGGAAACCGAGCCTTTTCCATCCGGATTTTCCCGCACCCCATGGCGCACGGCGTTCTCCACCAGTGGCTCCAGCGTCAGTGCAGGAATCTGAAAATCGGTACTGGTAATCTCATAGTGCACCTGCAAAGCGTCTCCAAAGCGAAGCTGCTCGATTTCAAGATAGATCTTGGTGTGAGCCAGCTCCTTTTCAAACGGAATGGGGCCGCTCTCCTCCAGTGTATCCATATTGCCCCGCAGATAGCGGGCAAATTTCAGCGTAGCCTGTTTTGCACGCTGCGGGTCAATATCGCATAATCCCACGATTACCGTCAGGGCATTGTGGAGGAAATGAGGCTTGATCTGGCTGAGCATCAGCTGCGTCCGTTGTCCATCCCGCAGCACCTGCTCATGTTCCCGCACAAATTGCAGATGAAGCCAGATATAATAAAGCACCGCGCTGATCACAACCGTCATAGTCAGAAATGTAACGGGCTGAGGTTCCGAATGAACCGTGAAATCCAGAATAACGCCCAGAATAATCAGCGGAAACGTCACCAGGGGAACCCATGTGTCAACTCTCCGGATGTCAAAGCTTCGGACCGTGATACCAGCTAGGCCTGCCATCAGGAGGCTGCTGACATATACGCCCATATCTCCCAGCGGGCCGGAGAGATAATAATTGTCGGGGGTGATCGTGAAAGCGATGCCGGAAAAAAAAGCCGTGCAATAAATAGCTGCGTTTATGCCCACCAGCCACCAGGCCCATCTGAATCGTTTCCCCGGCTTCACCAAATGCATGAGCAGCACCAGGAGCACAGGTCGAATCACATATCCATAAACAGCGAAAACTGATCGAAGCAGCGGTCTGGGGGATCCCACCGCCAGCCGTTCTTCCATCACATTTTGAATTACCAGGCTCACCATGACGAGAATGATGATTTTCATGATTCGCTTATCCCTTCGCCGAAGATAAGGATCAATCCACACAATGATGATCAGCACAATCAGCAGGGAGAGAACCGGCAACAGCGTCAGCTTTTCCACATAATCCTGCGTGGGCGGAATATACCTGCTCTCCTCCGCATACGCGGATGCTGTGAAAGCCACTAAAATTGCCAATAAGGCAAGCAGCACCATCATTCGTTTCAAGCCGTACTTCATTTCCCTCTTATTCAGTCACATGTTCAAACACGATGGCTTCCTCGGACATATCCTCCGCAGTCCAGGTCAGCGTAAGGGTCCCCTCGGTTCCACCCAGCTTGAAGCGTCCGGCAGAAGTGACGGCATCCGGTTCACCCAAATCCATCTCCTCGGAATAATCTGCAGGAAGCTCATCCCGCATGCCCTGACTGTACAGGAAAGCACCTTCATAGCAGTCCTGGTAAATCGTCGTGGTCATCCTGTACGCACCATGTGTCAGAGGAGATATGATCTCCACATTCCAGCCCATTTCCGGATTTTTCGTGATGGTCATTTGTGTGAACTGTGTATCCTTTTGCACCCACCGTCCAGCCAGAAGAGGGCTTACCTCTTCTTCCGGAAGCACTGCCGTGTAGGAACCGCCGGTTACCTCCTGAATTTTGCCATCGCGAACAGTCAAATCCCAGGTATGCGCCTGATCGCAGGCAATATCGCAATAGAAATGTCGTATAGATATCGTTGCTTCCCCATCCCGAAGAGGATCATACTGCACCACAAGGCAGCCATCCTCCATCCAGGAGTTCATGAGCTTGACAGCAGGCATATTCCCTGCTGCTTCATCCGCATACCATCCAATGTCATTTCCCTTTACAGGAATACGAATCAGATAACTGCCGTTCACAATTTCGCCCTTGATTGCTGTTTCGTTCTCCGCCAGAACAGCAATGGGAAAGAGCGTCGCGATCATCATCATTATGATGATCGCCACGAAAACGAATCGTTTGGTCATTGAGTACCACTCCTCTGACGAGCAACGTGGTTTTTCGGCGTAGTAACTTTTGTCAGTGCTCGTCACCTGACAAGCTGTTTGCTACGCAAACAGGCCAACTTTTTAGCTCCAACGCGCTGTGCAGAAAGCAAAGCATCGGGTTCTCTTTTCAGCTTTTGAAGCTCTCTCCATGGCTGCAGAGTTTCAGCACCAGTGGGAACAGGGCAATATAATAGAACGCATAGATGACAGAAAAGGCCAGTTTGCCCCAATGAGATCCCAACCAGGCGGTCATGACGGGTCTCAGATAGGTTTTCAGCAGTACCATAGGAATCAGGCCCAGCAGACAAATGACAACGCTTTTCCATCCGCTTTTAAGCGGCTTGAATCTGATCCATTTTTTCTCCACAAAGCGCGCAATAATAAAGCCAATTACCTTGCCAATATCGCCATACCCGTCGTTCATCATCTTCTGCGGATCGACAAGAAGTTTTCCCTCAGCGTTTATATCCATGGGATAGCGCTTAACCGTGATATACAGAATGCCTGCCCAGCAGAGGATAAAGCCACCAAGCAAAAACCAGTCCTCCTTCTCAGGGTGCTCATCCAGGTATTGAAACAACTTGGCTGTCACAATCAAGCTGAGCACAGACAGTGTGATTGCCACAAACACATCCTGTGGCGTATGTACACCCAGATAGTTGCGGGAAAAACCCGTGAGCAGAACAAAAGCAACAAAGAGAACTGACACCCAGCGCGTCTTTTTGTTTCTCCATTCATTTACCGCAATGCCGCCGGCCAGCGGGCCCGCGGTGGAGGTATGACCGCTGGGGAAGGAATAGCCGGTGGCTGTGCTGATGGAATCCCCGGCAGGGATAATTCGGCTGTCCCGGATCCAGGGGCGGTAGACACATGCAGTCAGTTTGATCAGCGGCGTCAGCAACATACAGAAGTAGTAGGACACCAGCACATAGAGGCCCTTTCGCTTATCTCTGTTCCAGTAATAAAACACCGGAATCAGGATCAGATAGGTGGTGGCAAACATGGAGACGAATTCCATGAAGGGCGTCCAGGCATCCTGAATGCTGTTTCGAAAATTCTGAAGCATGAGCAGATATTGAATATCCATTTAGAATCCTCCTGATTGTCCAAGCTTTTTGCTGTTAAATGCGCTAAATACGGGGTATCCGGATCTTTTTTCAATCAATCAGCCACACCCAGATCCTTTGGATTCCCGCAAACGCTTTTGAGTAGAATGCTTGGACCTTTCTCTGTTGACATTTGATGACGATCCAGACAGGAACCGTCAATCTTAAAAATTTTATCATATAAATCGGCCAAAAACATGACAAAAACCCCGCGTATTGATTCTGGATGTGCTCCGGTACATAGATCCATCCACGTAAATCCTCTTTTTGGGATCATCCCTCAATGTAAATCCTGGTCCGAGACAAGAATCTCATGAGGATAAAAACGATGCCAAGCACACTCTGCGTAAACAGAAGCAAACGTCGTTTCATGGATTGACCCCGGCCGGTTCGGCCTCCTCGGCCTCCTCTTTCTCTTTAAGCGTGATGGAAATGTCACTGTAGACATCAAGCGAGAGAGTGGTCTCCGGATTGATTTCATATTCCTCCGGCACTTTCAGAACATGTGCCTCGTATAGCGTGCCCTCGGGCATATCAAAGGTCGCGGTTCCGGTTTCATCGGTTTTTGCGATATTGCAAAGCGTATCATCGCAAAACTGAACCATGACATCGGGGACAGGCGTCCCATTTTCATCCGTGACGATGACCCGGAAAAAGGATTCATCATTCGGTACAGCCGGTTCGGCATCGGGTACCGTGACCACTGCCGAATTGGCAGGATTCCCGTCAAGTGCAGGAAGCGGGATGCCCGCCTCGGGGGAACGGATGGCCGCCGGCTTCTCGGCAGCTGCCGTTCCCAGTAGCATGGCTACGATGAGGGCAGTCAGTATCATGCAGCTCGTTCTCTTTTTCATCTGGTCCTCCATTGCCTCCCGCCGATTTCCGAAGAAATTCAGCAATGAGGAAAGAAAAAGGGTCGCCGTGGCGACCCTATATTGATTATGCGTTGTACTTGACAACCTTGGAGAAGTCCTCAGCCTTAAGGGAGGCGCCGCCGATGAGGCCGCCGTCGATTTCAGGCTGTGCCATAAGGCCCTTGGCATTCTTGGGATTCATGGAGCCGCCATACTGGATGCGCACCTTGTCGGCTGCATCGCCGTATGCGGAGCGAATCGCGGCACGGATGACACCGATGGTCTCATTGGCCTGTTCATCTGTCGCAGTGAGTCCGGTGCCGATAGCCCATACCGGCTCATAGGCGATGACAACACCTGCAACCTGCTCGGCGGTCAGACCGGTCAGGGCAATCAGCGTCTGATAGCTGACGAGCGGATTGGTGTATCCGGCCTCACGCTCTTCCTTCTTCTCACCGACGCAGATGATCGGGATGAGGCCCGCCTTGATGGCGGCATGTACACGCTGGTTGACGGTTGCATCCGTCTCACCGAAGTACTGACGGCGCTCGCTGTGTCCGATGATGACATACTCAACACCGCAGGCTTTCAGCATGTCTGCGCTGAGCTCGCCGGTGAACGCGCCGGACTCTTTCCAGTGGACGTTCTCGGCGCCCAGCTTGATGTTGGTGCCCTTGATGGCCTCAGAAACCGCGGCAAAGTCGACTGCCGGTGTGCAGACAACGACATCGCACTCCGCATCCTTTACCAGTGGCGCCAGAGCGGTGACCAGCTCCTTGGCCTCGGCCGGTGTTTTATTCATTTTCCAGTTTCCTGCAATAATGGCTTTACGCATGATCTTTTCCTCCAATAATCTGTAAAACCCCGGCCGGCATCGGCCGCCCGGGGCGTGTTTCTTATTTCTCGTCGAGGCAGGCAACGCCCGGAAGGGTCTTGCCCTCGAGGTACTCAAGGCTGGCTCCGCCGCCGGTGGAGATATGGGTCATCTTGTCGCCAAGGCCCATCTGCTCAACTGCTGCAGCAGAATCGCCGCCGCCGATGATGGTAACTGCCTCGCTGTCTGCCATAGCCTGAGCCACACCCAGGGTACCGGCAGCCAGGGTCGGATTCTCAAATACACCCATCGGTCCGTTCCAGATGACGGTCTTTGCGCTCTTTACGGCATCCGCAAAGAGTTCACGGGTCTTGGGTCCGATATCGCAGCCCTGCATATCGTCCGGAATCTTGTCGGCATCCACCACGCAGGTGTCGATCGGGGCATCGATGGGATCCGGGAAGCTCTTGACGCATACGGTGTCAATGGGCAGAAGCAGCTTGACGCCCTTCTTCTCCGCCTTCTCCATCATGTCCTTGCAGTAATCAATCTTGGTCTCGTCGAGGAGGCTTCCGCCAATGCCATAGCCCTTTGCCTTGAGGAATGTAAAGGCCATGCCGCCGCCGATGATCAGGGTATCCACCTTCTCAAGCATGTTGTCAATGACGTTCAGCTTGTCAACAATCTTGGCGCCGCCGAGAACGGCAACGAACGGACGATCGGCATTCTCAAGTGCCTTGCCCATGATGCTCAGCTCTTTGCCGATCAGATAGCCGGCAACGCAGGGGCTCAGGAATTCGGTTACGCCTGCAGTAGAGCAGTGTGCGCGATGGCAGGAACCAAAGGCGTCATCTACATAGCAGTCGGCCAGGGATGCGAGCTCCTTGGAGAAGGCTTCCTCGTTCTTGGTCTCTTCCTTGCGGAAACGGGTGTTCTGCAGAAGAACAACATCGCCATCCTTCATCGCGGCAACCGCGGCCTTGGCATTCTCGCCGACAACCGTGTCATCATCCGCAAATACAACGGTCTTTCCGAGGTACTCGGAGAGGCGCTCGGCAACGGGTGCCAGAGAGAACTTGGCCTCCGGGCCATTCTTCGGCTTGCCGAGATGGCTGCACAGGATCACCTTTCCGCCATCTGCAATCAGCTTCTTAATTGTCGGAAGAGCAGCAACAATACGCTTGTCATTCGTGATCTTCCCATCTTTCATAGGAACATTGAAGTCACAGCGTACAAGAACTTTCTTACCTGCTACCTGGATATCATCAATCGTTTTCTTGGCCATGGTACATTCCTCCAGTTTTCCATTATCTAAGAATCTGTATCAAATTTCCCGGTTTCCGGGACAGGTTCTTTTTCTTTATTTCCCGGCTTCCCGAGCGACAGTATATTACCATTATTCCACCGCCTTGTCAAACGGGTTTTGCGCCTTTCCCCGACAGCTTCCGCAACTTTTGACTGCGTTGCTTCATAAAAAAAAGATGGTCTGCCAATGCAAACCATCTTTCCTGTTCATTTTGTCAAGCGACTGCCGCTGCGCGGCATGAATTACTCTGCCTCTTTTTCGCTGAGATCAATGACCTCACGGCCATCATAATAGCCGCAGTTCTTGCAAACACGATGTGTAAGCTTCATCTGCTGACAACGCGGGCACTTGACGATTGCCGGCGCGGACAGTTTCCAATTCGCACGACGCATGCGGCCGCGGGACTTGGAAATTTTCCCTTTGGGTACTGCCATTCTTTACACCTCCTCATCCTCGTTCAGCATCGCTGCTAATGCCGAAAAAGGATTTCTGCGCGGTAGATCCTTCTGGCACGAACATGTATTATAATTGAGATTTGTGCCGCATACCGGGCACAGGCCTTTGCAGTCCTCTTTACAGAGAAACCGCGTGGGCAATTCTAGCAGAAGCGCTGTACGGACCGCCTCGTATAGATCCAGGATATGTCCCTGATACCGATACTGTTCCTCATCCAGAGGAAGGATTGTCTCTCCGGAATCCCGCACAAATGCCTCCGCGATTTTCGCGTGAACCGGCATATGTGCGCTTTCAAGACAGCGTGCGCAGGGTCCTTCGATTACGGTTTCTGCAATTCCCCGAATTACAACGGTCTCATCGGTGAGCATGTACGTCCCGGTAACCGTTACCGGTGCACAAAAGCGAACGACATCCCCGTTCCAGCTGTCCTCTGCCCAGTCCTCCTGAAACTCGAAGGCAACCTCGATTCCCTTGTTCTGAATCCCGCGTGTGATGTCAAGCTTCATCTCTTCACCTCAAAATTGACCGTCCAATATTATACGCATGCACTTTCGCCTTGTCAAGCACCTGAATTTTTGAATTTTCAGGTCTCATTTGGACAAATTACAGGCTGTTTACGATGGCCAGTGTGTCGCGGGCAATCGGGAGCTCCTCGTTTGTGCTGAGGCGCAGGACAGCAATGCTGCTGTCATCGGTGCTGATGACACCGGCGTTGCCACGGGTATTCTTGGCGGGATCAATCTTGACGCCCATGAATCCGAGGCCGGAGATGACATCCGCACAGGACTCTGTGTCATTTTCGCCGATGCCAGCGGTAAAGACGATGGCATCCGCACCGCCAACGGCGACGTTGTATGCACCGATGTACTTCTGAACACGATAGGTCCAAATCTGTACTGCCTTCTGTGCCTTCTCATCGCCCTGAGCCGCTGCCGCCTTGACATCACGCATATCGCTGGATACGGAGAGGCCGAGGAAGCCGGACTTCTTGTTGAGGGTGTTGAGCATCTCGTGGATGTCCATGCCAGTGTTGTCCATGATGTACTCAAGGACGGCCGGATCCACATCACCGGAGCGGCTTCCCATCAGGAGGCCCTCAAGAGGCGTAAGGCCCATGGAGGTATCCACAACCTTGCCGTTCACAACCGCGCTGAGAGAGGAGCCGTTTCCGAGATGGCAGATGATCAGCTTGCAGTTGTCCGGCGTTTTGCCGATATATTTCGGAGCCTCACCGGCGATGAAACGATGGCTGGTGCCATGGAAGCCATAGCGGCGAACCTTGAGTGTCTCATAATACTCGTACGGGACACCGTAAAGGAAGGCCTTGGGCGGCATGGTCTGATGGAACGCGGTGTCAAATACGGCAACGTTCGGCTTGCCCGGCATGACGTTCTGGCATGCCTTGATTCCGGCAATGTTAGCCTTCTGATGCAGCGGTCCGAGAGGAACCAGTGCTTCGATCTCTGCCAGGGACTTTTCGGTGACCAGCGCAGACTCCGTGAAGGTCTCGCCGCCGTGGAGGACGCGGTGACCGCAGGCACCGATCTCGTCAAGAGACTCGATTGCGCCATTCTCCTTGTCGGTCAGAGCCTCAAGGACTGCGGAAATAGCCTCGGTATGGTCTGCCATGTTGCGGGTAAACTCAATGCCCTTATCCGTGCCCAGCACGCTGTGCTTAAAGTGTGTACCCTCAATGCCGATGCGCTCGACCAGGCCCTTTGCCTTGACGGACTCGTCGTCCATGTCGATCAGCTGATACTTAAGAGAGGAGGAACCTGCGTTGATGACAAGAATTTTCATGATGTCTTTCCTTTCTTTAAATCAGGCCTGTGCCTTGACCGCTGCGATTGCGACAACATCCACGATGTCATCCACAGAGCAGCCGCGGGAGAGATCGTTAACCGGCTTTGCGAGACCCTGGATGACCGGTCCGATGGCCTTGGCGTTGCCCAGACGCTGCACCAGCTTGTAGCCGATATTGCCCGCCTGCAGGTCCGGGAAGACCAGAACGTTTGCCTTGCCGGCAACCGGGCTGCCCGGGCACTTGAGCTCGCCGACAGAAGCGACCAGTGCGGCATCCGCCTGCATCTCGCCATCCACGTTGAGTTCCGGCGCCTGCTCGTGCACAAGCTCTACGGCCTTGGCCACCTTGTCAACATTCTCATGCTTGGCAGAGCCCTTGGTGGAGAAGGACAGCATCGCAACGCGGGGATCCATGCCAAGGAGAGACTTTGCAGTCTGTGCGCTGGCCATGGCGATATCCGCCAGCTGTTCGGATGTCGGATCAATATTGACCGCGCAGTCGCCGAAGACGAGAACGCCATTGTCGCCATATGCCTTGTTTTCCACTTCCATCAGGAAGCAGGAAGATACGGTCTTGATTCCCGGAGCACCCTTGATGATCTGCAGTGCCGGACGGAGTACATCGCCCGTGGTATTGATTGCGCCGGCGACCATGGCATCCGCATCGCCCATCTTGAGCATCATGGTACCATAGAACAGGGTATTTCCAAGGCAAAGCTCTTTTGCCTTCTCAGGGGTCATGCCCTTCTTCTCGCGGATGACAAACAGCTGCTGTGCATAGCTGTCAGTCTTTGCGCTGGTGGCAGGATCTTCGATCTCAACACCGGTCAGATCGGTGCCCAGTTCCTTTGCCTTTGCCTCAATCTCCGCTTTCGGTCCCACGAGGATCACCTTTGCAAGACCCTTTTCGACGATTTTCGCAGACGCCTGGATGGTTCTGGGTTCCGTGCCCTCAGCAAGAACAACACGCTTTGGATCAGCCGCCGCTTTCGCACGGATCGTATCAATAACAGACATTTTTTCTTCCTCCTCCAAATATGATATACTATTGATTGTGCAGTATTAACGAATGTGAATTCATGCCAGACGATTATAGCGCATTTCCTGATATTTGAAAAGAAATATTTGAGGAATTTCCGGCATTTTGCCAGGAAACGCAATTTTCCCCGTCACTTTGCTGCTTTGTCAGCGACTGAGTTCACCGTCCCCGTTCTCTGCTGCGCAGCCAAACTAGAAAAGGAGACAGGTGTCATGACAAAAATCTGCGGTGTTGTCTGCGAGTACGATCCCTTTCACTCGGGGCATAAGCATCATCTGCTTGAAGCCCGCAGGCAGTCCGGCGCAGATGCCGTTGTCTGCATTATGAGCGGGCCGATTACCCAGCGGGGCCAGTTTGCCAGATATGATAAGTATATCCGCGCGGCATCTGCCCTTAAAAACGGGGCGGATCTAGTGCTCGAACTTCCCGTCCGTTATTCCTGCGGCGCGGCAGACGAATTTGCCTCAGGAGCCATGGCCATCCTGGCAAACCTGAGCGGGTTTACCCATCTCTCCTTCGGCTGTGAGCCCGCCCTGATCCCTCACCTTCCAAAAATCGCAGACATTTACCGGCGTGAGCCTGCCGAACTGACACAGAAGATACAAACAACACTTGCCACCGGTCTTTCCTATCCTGCCGCTCACGCTGCGGCAACGGCAAACTATCTTGGTGATCCGGAGCTCAAAAGATCCCTTCTTTCCCCCAATGCAATTTTGGCTCTCCAATATCTGAAAGCACTTCCTGAGGGCATCCATCCGGTGCCCATTGAGCGCATCGGGGCCTTTCACAGTGACTCCTCCGAGACCGCTCCCTTTGTCAGTGCCGAAACGCTGCGGCACTGTGCCATAACCGGTTCGCTGTCGGGCCTCTCCGACTATCTTCCGGACGCAGTACCTTATCTGCTGGCTGAAGCCGGCCACAACGTGCACGAACCAAACGGATTATCCGAAGCCCTGCTTTACCGCCTTCGTACCATGACCCCGGATGACCTTCGGGACATCCATGGGATTCGGGAAGGGCTTGAGTACCGCTTCCTTAAAGCGGCTGAAACTGCCACTGACCGGGATTCCCTCATTGCCATGGTGAAAACCAGGCGGTATACTCATGCCCGGCTTTCCAGAATCTGCACAGCCATTTTGCTTGGCCTCACCAAGGAGATGGCTGCCATGGCAGTGCCCGCCTATGCCCGGGTCCTTGGTATCCGCTCTCCTTCCCTCTATCTTCTTTCCGACATGAAAAAGTCAGATGGAATTCCTCTTGTCACCCGCTTTTCTCAGCTTCCTGCGGATTCCCCTCAGTTCCGTCTTGATCATGCTACTCAAAGTCTCTGGTCCCTTGGCTGTACCAACCCGGATCAAAGAACATCCGGGCTGGATCTGCGCACTCCCATGCTGAAAATTGATGAATGAACAAGTGTCCGGCTGCCTCATCGGAGACGGCCGGACACTTTATTGATTATCTCAGTCGTTTGTATGCTCAAGTACAATGCCTTCTCCGCTCACGCCGGAGTCATCCCGCCAGATCAGATGATCCTCATCCTCAAGCGTGAACGTGGCTGTGCTTTTGAACCTTTCCGGTTCGCCAAATTCCTCAGGATTCAGGGTTGCAGGATCCACCGCCCTCAGCGTTCCGGTTTCCCTGTCGTAGTCACACACATAGGAATATTCCGTGTCGTCCTTCATCATGACCGTCATGATGTACTGTCCCTCTGTGAAATACCCAAAGACCGCCATGACCTCTCTGGCAAACCATTCGGTCTGCGTAAACGCCGGCTCAACGATTTCAAAGGTCAAACCATCTGCCGCTGCCGTCTCATGATCATCTGTCCAGGCAATGAATGTCTTATCCTCGGAGAGGACAAAGGACGCTTCTGCGTCATCATACGCAAGGTCGCCAAATACCTCTTTCCTCCCGGTCCCGCTGAACGTATTTGTTTCCTCATTCAGTGTACAGGAATATGTCCAGATGATGCCCTCGACTCCACTGTCCACGACGATCCTGTAATCAAGATTTCCGTACCATTCGATGTTCAGATACTTGGAATCGGTATACCAGGTGAGCATGGTCAGCGGGTCGATGATCTGTGTAAACTCAACATTTTCCCCATTGGCTCTCTGCCAGATCAGGTTTCCCTCATCATTCAGCTGGAACGTGGCAATGCCATGATCGTCCTGTTCGCTTTCCGCACCATCTCCGGTGCCAATGCCGATAAGGCGAATGACAAACTCGTCCCCGTCCTCTCTCTCATCATATTCGCAGAGATAGATACGTTCCGTATCCCCATCTGTGATCACAACCTTATAGTCCCCGTCCTGAAACCAGCTTTGCAGCTGCATATCACCGTTCTTCCAGAACGTTCCGTTGAAGATGTTGGCAATTTCATAGCTGAAACCCTCCTCCCAGTCCTCCTCTGAAAACTGGCGATTCGCAGCTGCGTCCATGAGGTGCGCGGCAAATGCCGATATACTGTCATGCGCCCTGGTCACCTCATCTGCAATTTCCTCCTTGACCGCATCCTGAAGCGACACGTCATACGTATTAAGCTTGGCAAGAATGGTGTCTCTATCCCACGTGAGGACCTGCCAAGGCTCCCCTGGCACCTGTGCAATCAGCCAGTTGATGGCTGCCTGTTTCTCCCGCTCCCCCAGGGCAGGCGTTTCCGCTGTCTCTGCCACTGCGGCTGATAACAGCATAACTCCCAGCAAAAGAAATATTACGATCTGTTTTTTCATAAAGAATCCCTTCCTTTTTGAGATGATGTCCGGTTTATCTGCGGCACTGCTGATCATAGGCAGTGCTTCCCCGGCCTTTCCTCATCCCTTTCTCTTTCATTATACCCTTCCCGGGCTGCAATGGCAAATTTCAATCATCATGTTATTCTGGAAAAAGCACATTGGAGCATTCCCCGACAGGATGATGCCCTCTCTCCCAAAGCACATGGCCACCCGGGTTCGATTTTGAAGTCGCGAGAAACAAGACAGAGCGGAACACCACACTTGACCGTTCTTGTTCATTTGACTATAATGAAGGCAACAATAAGGAGGTGGATTGAATGGCTTCACAAAAGCCGTTGTCAGAACAGACGATCATGAATGGATACGTGTTTTACAAAATCATGCGTGATCCTAAGAAGCTGAAACCACTTCTTGAATTCATTCTCAAGACGAAGATTCAGAAGCTCACCTTGATTGAGCCCGAAAAGACGCTCAAAGAGCGTTTCAGCTCAAAAGGTGTTCGGCTTGATCTGTATGTTGAAGATGATGAAGGTGACGTGTACGATGTAGATGTTCAGACAACCGCTGATGGAAGTTTGCCTCTCAGAATGCGGTATTATCAGAGCATGCTGGATCAGACGTTTTTCCCGGTCGGGTTAGACTACAGCACACTGAGAAAATCATTCGTCATCTTTATCTGCGACCATGATCCTTTTAAGCAAAAGAGGTATATTTACACTTTTCAGAATCGGTGTGATCAGGATAAAAATCTGTTGTTTGGGGATCGTGCTTCAAAAATAGTTGTAAACACCAAAGGACGTATTCGCAAGGAGCTGAAAGAAATCCTTGCATACCTGGACCATGGAGAGGTAACCGGTAAATTCAGCCGTGAACTTGATGAGGCAGTTCAGGCTCTTAAGGAAAGCGAGGAAGGAGCGCTGGAATATATGACTTGGATGACATACGGAGCTGAAAGAGAAGCTGCTGGAAAGTTTATTCGAAATGTTGAACTGATTCGCGGATGGTATGATGACAAATCAGATCTGCCTATGGAAACTATGGCTAAAGCAATCCGCGTTACCATTCCGCAGTTTGAAAATGCCCTCACTTTGATTAAAACACACCCGGAGATGGACGATGCGGATATCGCAAGCCGTATCAATTGGTGGATGTACAAGTGATCTATCATCTCCCAGCAGACAAGGAGCGCTGGAATATATGACTTGGATGACATACGGAGCAGAACAGCAGGCTGCTGGAAAGTTTACTGGGAAGGTTGAAATGATTCGCGGATGGTATAATAAAAAAATGACATTGCCAATTCCTGAAGCAGCAAGCTTTATGAACATTACAATTCCACAGTTTGAAGAGACTCTGTCTTTGATTAAAGCACACCCGGAAATGGATGATGCGGATATTGCAAGCCGTATCAATTGGTGGATGTACAAGTGATCCGTGACGCGATGAGCGCCAACAACGACAGTTGTACCTGCTGACATTTTCGGATTGTCCTACCCAAATTCCCTTTTGTACGTAAAAGACGTGCCGAGAAATTCTCGGCACGTCTTTTTGGGCTTATCCTAAGATCGAACGCAAAGTATCCGTTCACGGTAATTGCTTTGAATAATTCAAAGCAATGCTAATAAAATTTAAATTCCAGGTAAATCAATATATGGTGCATTTAACGGATAATACTCGGAAATAACACTATATCTTGT
>JAFUZM010000124.1 GCA_017476605.1 Clostridia bacterium | reverse complement strand
TCTGTGAGACCGCACTGCGGCTCAGCAGCATAGCATTCAGCTGTGTGGATATGTCCGGATGTTACATTCTTAAAGCAGTTCTCATTGTGCTCATGACGCAGGATCTGGATATACCCACAGATGGCATGACCGTTTTCATCAAAGCAGTCTGCCGTATGGACATGATCGAGCACCTCGGGATATCCACAAATATAGGTGCGCTCGGTGGTATAGCAGTCATCCGAATGATGATGCGTTTCTCCGGCCTCAAGGCCGCAGAGATACTCCACCGTGATGCAGCTGGCATCATGATGGTGGGATTCGGATTCCTCGAGTCCACAGGTAATGTGCTCAATATGACCGCACGCATCTGTGTGAACGTGGTTCTCATCCTCAATCTTGCCACAGGTGAGCGTAGACGTCTCCTCTATGCATGCATCCGTGTGAACATGCGTGCGCTCCGGCAGCGTGCAAACCAGACTTCTGGTACTTTCGTCCGAATTTTCCGTCTCAGAGTCGGTTAACACATAGCAGAGATCGGTATGGACATGGCATGCGTAGTCTGCGTATCCGCAGGCCAGGTTGCCCTCCGAATCATAACAGCTCCCCGTATGAACATGCGGAACAAAGGGGCAGTCAAGTCCCTCAGCAATCAGCGGAGATGCTTCTTTCCCGCAAATCAGATAGCAATCCTCGGTATGGACATGCTCCTCAAGACCACACGTAGGCAGATGCTCCAGCGTGGTTGCAGGCTCCATGAGAAGATAAGCCGTCACAAAGATGACAAGCGCAGACAGAATGGTCGCAATTCCGGCAATTCTGTGTCTTCTCTTCCTCTGATTGACCATGTTGTTCGGTCTGTTTGTGTTGTTTTCCATAATTCTACCCTTCTTACGCTAAGACAAAATTAAGGTATTAATGATCGTAAACATCTCTGGCTTTCTTTTCCGCTTTGAGTCTGCGTGTTCTGCGGCCAGTTGAAATCATCATATAAATCAGCAGGATCAGGAACAGCGGCAAGGACAGGAACGGAGCAACCAGAACAGGCTCCATCTGCTTTGCATCGGTGACCACCGTGATGCTTCTGGATTCACTTACGTTCTCAATCCGATGTCCTCTGACCAGCATTCGATGTGTATTGATTCCGTATGGGGTACAGGTAACAAGTGTACAGTAATCCTCGTTTTCATCAATGGCCAGGCCACTGAGATCGTAGGGCTCAACGATGAGTACCTGATCGACCTCATAGGTCATGATCTCATCAAGTACCCGGATAATGAAGATGTCGCCCTCCAGCAGCTGGTCCAGATCGGAAAAGAGTTTCGCACTGGGCAGGCCGCGGTGGCCGGAGAGGACCGTGTGGGTTCCGGCACCGCCGGTTGGAAGTGAGGTTCCCTCAATGTGGCCGATGGCGATCTGCAGGACCGCTTCATCAGTACTGTGATAAATGGGCAGGCTGACCTTTATGGTCGGAATTTCAATGTATCCCATGATCCCGGAACCGGTGATATTGAGCAGTTCATTGTATCGCTCCGTATCCTCCGGTGCCGGCTCATATCGGTTTTCCTTTGTCTGAAGTTCCGTGTTGTATGCAATGGCAGCTTCCCATTCTTTGGTGTAGTCCTCCGGATCAATATTGTGCATTGCCTCCGAATACGAGGCAATGGCTCTTGACTGATGGAATGAATTGTAATAATCAGAAACGCTTGGATATAGAAGAATTCCAAGTCCAAGCACCAGGAGCAAAACCAGGACTATGGTTGACCAGTGCTTTTTCATAACTCAGAGAACGGCTGCTCCTTCCTATCAGAATATCAGTGAATCATGCCGATTTTGTCAAACGGCCAGATGCGAAACAGAACCTTGCCAACGATCTGCTCATCTGAGACACAGCCAACGGCCGTATTCCGGCTGTCCGCGCTGGTCGCCCGATGGTCCCCCATGACAAAGATCTTGCCATCCGGCACCTGATACGGCAGCTCAATGTTGGTATCGCCGTAGGCCTTCTCAACCAGATAGGGTTCATTCAGCGGTGTTCCGTTGATGAATACGTTGCCATTTTCATCAATGTTCACCCATTCACCGGCAGAGGCGATGACCCGCTTGACCAGGATTTTATTGTTGTAATAAAAGGCGATGATTTCCCCTTTTTCGAATCCGGAACCCTTGAGGGCAACCACGATTTCTCCATTGGTAATGGACGGCGTCATGGACTCACCTACGATCTGCAGAACCGGCATCACCAGCATGGAAATGAGAACAGTCAGCGCTGCAACCGTGATGAGTACGGAAATCGTGCTGGTCAGTGTACGCCGATAGTTCCGCTGATGCTTCAGCCGGTTCATTTCCCGTTCCAGCTGTTCAATGCTCAGACCGCTTGTTTCGGCTTCAGTGACTTTTTTCTCTTTGCTCATTCACTCTTCCCCTCCACTCTGCGTCTGCGACGGACGGGGGTATCACCAAGCCGAAGCTCCAGATTGTCAATCATGTACTTGAGATCGTCAATATATGTACTTGCCTGCTTTTCTGTTTCCGCAAGGATCGTCTCAAGCTTTTGCGTGGTTGCGGAAATGGACTCGCTGCTATCAAGCAGCTCCGCCTTTTCTGCAAGCGCCTGGTCCTTTGCCTCAAGCTCGGCTTCCAACTGCTCAATTCGCTTCTGCTGGTCAATCATGATCTGGAGCAGATTTTCCTTTGAAAGTCTTCTCAGTTCCTTATCCGTCATATCGTCTCACTTCTCCATCTCACAGCTTATTGAATCTCTATCTCGACGGTATCAACGAGTGCACCATAGACCAGGATGCCATCCTCGACAGAGCAGCGGACAATCCTGAGCGGATGGACACCCGGTGCAAGATCCACGACCCGGCAGACACCTGTTTCGCTGAGTCCGACCACAGAGGTCAGATGATTGCGGTAATCCATCACGGCATAGAGATCCGCATCTGCTTCCATCTTCCACACCAGCGTGGCCGAGTTGCCATCCACGATGGCATGTACACCGGTTTCCTCCTCAGGGGAAACCTCCGGTTCCGTCTCTTCCTCCTCCGAGGCACCCTCTGCCGGGTTCTCATCCGTTTCAGATGGTTCCTCGGTGGTTTCCGGGGACTCAGAGGTTTCCGTCGGTTCCGTTTCCTCTACGTCCCCGGTTTCCTCAGTATTCTCGGGATCCTCCGGCGAGAGTCCATCTTCCTCAACGTCCAGCAGATCGCTGCGGATATATCCACGCTCGCCCTGGTATTCCACGTAGTACCAGACACCCGTCTCCTCGACGATGGCATAGCCAATGACCTTGATCTCCGTATCCTTATGACCAATGGTAATCTGCTTCCTGGACTTGGCATCCGGCTTCTGCCTCACGTTGATGCTGCTCTTCAGCGTGGTTCCGGTGTGCTTGGTTTCATATTCGCCATAGACGTATTCAATCGCCTTTGGCAGATCCTCGTAATTGATTTCCTCCTCCGGTTCCGTTTCGTCGCCGGGCTCTTCCTCCTCGACGATCCGGTCTACCGGTTCAAGAGTCGGTGCGCCAATGGGCTCAACCCCATATTTCTTCATGAGATCCTGCATGCTCATATAGCCGACAATGGACTCATGACCAAGGGAATATGTCTTTTCAACAACCGCGTTGTTCACGTTTCCTTCAATGGTCTGGATGAGTGACCGTGTGGCACTCTCGACGATGCCAATGTGTCCCTGTGGATTGCTCTCAACCTTGAAAAAGACGATGTCGCCGGCTTTGGGCTCATAGCCCTCTGCCGCATGATATGCACCCAGGGCATTTGCCTGTTCATACAGGGTTCCGACATTGGCGGAATTGAACTGGCTTGCAAAGGGCAGTTCAGCATAATGAACGGCAAAGGAAACAAACGCTGCGCACCATTCGGTGTAAAGCGACCCGATATAATCCCCATAACGGGTATATCCACGGATCATGCCATTGTCTTCAATGACATTGCTTGTGCTCTCGCGATATCCGATCTGTGTTCTGGCCACCGCCACCAGATCGACGGCAAAGTCGCCGGTCAGCTGCACTTTGGCGCTCCTGGCCCATTCCTCCTCAAGCTCATGCTGATTGCTGCTGACTCTGTAATCCGTATAGTCCTCAGCTGTATTTCCCAGACTGTCACTTACATGGATTTCAATCTCGGCTGTTTCCTCAAAGCTCTGCGTAAAGTACGTGACTACATAACGATCTGTTGTCCTCAGTGTATCCTCAAACTGAGTGTCCCCATCTCCCTTGACTTTAAAGCTGACCTCAAACGGAGCAAGGCCGCCCTCAATGCTTGCAATCAGTCCCACGGTTTCACCGACACGAACGATCTTTGCATTTGTCTTTGCCGTGACGCTGAGCGCGTCAACCTCAACAGGCGCTGCGGTTTCCGGTTTGGGCGTTTCCTGAGTGGTGGGTGACTCGGTCCTGGCAGGTTCCGTGGTCTGCTCAGTTACCGGCGCCACAGTTTCCTCCGTCTTGGGTGATTCCTGTGTCGGTTCACCGGTCACGATTGCCTGAGGTTCCGAGGTTTCCTCTGCTTTTGGCGTCTCCTCCGGTGCCGGTTCCTGCGTCTGGTTCTCGCCAGGCACCGTTTCGGGTTCACCAGATGGCTCCGTACTCTCTTCAGGGTGCGTCGGTTCGTTATCCTGCTCATTGTCGCTGCCTGCCACAGGCGTTTCATCCTGTGTGTCATCAGGATTTACAGGCGGATTCTCTGGTGCCGGCTCATTCACTGGCTCAGCTGCAGGAGCGGGATCACTGACCACAGGATCATTTTCCTCCTCTTGAGGTGTCCCTGATTCGTCCGGAACATCAGCGTCGCCGGAATCCTCCGAGCCGCTGTCCATCTCCGCTTCATAGGCGTTGTCCGGTTCCGGATTATCCTCCCCCTCATCAGCCAGACCAAGTACAAATGTGAGGCAAAGGACCAAAAGGAAAACGATTCCCATTAAGGCAAAAAAGGAAATTGATTTTTTCTTTTGCTGCATCATCAGTTTCTCCTCGCTTCCAGAGAATATATTGTTGGGTGTACCGAAAAAATGTAGAAAATTTGCATAATTAAACCATATATGGTATACTATCGTCCAGGAGGTGTATACCATATGATTGAAGAAAAGCGCGACCAAGCCGTCGCAAACGCCATGGATGCTTTTTCGAAGATATGTACTGATTTCGATGAGGAATTCTCATCTCAAATCGGCGATCTTGATAAAGAACCTGAAAGAGACAGAATCTTTATTCTTGAAGATATAATTCGAAAATCGCAACAGAAATCGAGTGAGTCTCTTCTTAATTATACTCAGGAGTTAATTGAGTCAATAGATGAGGAGGAGCTGATCCGGCGAAAAAAAGGGAATATGAAGGAAAGGGAGTGATACTAGGACCAGTCAATCGACGTCCTATGCATGTATTAACAACTAGCGGCTGGCTTACGTATTTCAGATATGTGATGTGCCCGGAAGATCAAGCAAGCAGAGATGCATTGGAGGCTCTTAATCAAACAGGTGTCTATCCAATGGATGAGTTCTTGGGACTGGATAATATTCCATTTAGGGCAACTAGCGAGATGGCCTTGAAAATCGCCCGAATGAGTATAATGTCAGAAAGCTATGACGCTGTAGCCAGACAGTTGGAGGCAGAGTACGGAAAGAAGCCTTTCGGCAACGGAAAAAGTGGAATTAGCGCTGATACAGTAAGAAATATAACGAATTATGTCGGGGAATTGGTGTTAGAAGCCGAAGATCGACTTGTAAAGGAAAAAATAGAAGGCTACAAACCCGAGAACATTCAGATAGGACATAGACGAGGACGCCCCAAAAAAGCCCCCTTTATTCTGTATTTGATGACAGACGGTGCAGCATATCTTGCCAGAGAAGAGGGTGAAATATCCGCAGGTTGGCACGAAAATAAACTTGGGGTGATATTTACCACTGAAACGATGACAACCGGCAAGGATAAAAAGGGCCATATACGTCCAAAGATCGGAGAACGAGAGTATATATGCGACCTATATGGTGTCGAGACGCATCGTAAGCATTTGCTTGCTGCCGCATTGAAAAACGGGCTAGAGCAAGCAGACAAGATGATAATTATAGGAGACGGGGCTGAATGGATCAGACTCATAAAACGCGACTTGTTCCCTTTTGCTCAGCAAATACTCGATTTAACGCACCTAAAGCAGAATGTCCACAAGTTTGCAGATCAACAATTTGGCACTTCGAGTGCAAAAGGAAGCGCTTGGGCTGATGATATTTGCGAGAAGCTTGAAAACGGAAAGTGGAAAGAAGTCATAAATTTGCCAGAAATCTTCCAGTATTCGGAAGAAGGCGGTAAGGTTCTCGAGAAAGGGAAATTCAATCTATACAATTACATTACATCCTTCAAAGACTGCATAGACTATCCGACATATCTCGAAAAGGGCTATCTTATAGGAAGCGGAGCCGTAGAAAGCGGACACAGAACTGTCATGCAGAGACGAATAAAGCAACCAGGCATGAGATGGCTTCCGTCAAAAGCGAATGGCATACTCATCTTGCGTGCTAAGTTATTAAGCGGGCTATGGGATTCAGAAGTGGCTTCCATAGTATCAAAGAATTACCGAAAGAAGCAAAAAGTCAGGAAAAAGAAGAATGCACCGGGCTAAGGTATGACTATTTAATTGCAAATTCTACATTTTTTCGGTACACCCTGACAGCCTTCGTCATGGCCTATGAGGAGGTCACTGGCGGTGCTTCCACCGCTGCCCTGAATCCCTCTGATGTCGTTGGCCTGATCACCAAATACGCTGAAGCCGAAAACGTGGATGTGTCGGCGCTGACCTCCGCCCAGGTGGAAGGCATCGTGACCAAGTTCGCCGAGGCGACTGGCTGTGACAAGTCCGAGCTCCTCCGGGAGTTCACCGCCTACATCACGGAATACAAGGAAGCCGCAGGCGTGAAGAAGCCCACTCTGAACATGCAGGTGGGCCTGTCCGGGTATGATCTGCTGGCTTACCGCCGCTGGCTGCGGAACAACAAGGTCGAGGTGGAAGGCGTCGTCCGGCTGAGTGAGGTCTATGAAGACCCCAGCGGTGTGCTTGGTGAATCCGGAGTGAAATACTGGAAGGACGGCGAAGAGATCCCCGTCACCGCAGTCACCTCCGATATGCTGCGGCCCGAGGATGTGGCCATCCTG
>JAFUZM010000123.1 GCA_017476605.1 Clostridia bacterium | reverse complement strand
TTCAAAAGAGAAATCCGGGACTCTTACATCCCGGACATCTGTGGTATAATTACTTCAGTTAACGGGTAAATAGCCTATACGGTAGGCGGTTGGGCCCCAGCTCCCATGAGGGAGTGGCCCACCTCCCCATGAGAGTATATTGAGGGTAAAAACCGAAATAATCATGGGATGGATACTTATGCGTGACTTTGAAATTCTCATGGTCGTATTCACGGTGCTCGGCATCGTTGTAACGCTGATCGTTGCGCTTTTCAACACAAAAAAGTAACCGCCACCTCTAACAAAAGAACGGCTACCTTTTTGTACCCCAAATTCCTGAGGCTCAACCGTCTATCGGCGTTCCCCGTCGACCATATTATAGCACGGATTTCGTGAACGGTCAAAAGAAATTTTGCCGATCTGGGATTCGTGCTTTTTTGTTGCAATGTGGTCAGTGCGAAAACACCCGTCCTCAGCATCTTGTAATTATTGGCTATCTGATCCTCATGCTCGTATTCACGGTGCCTGGCATCGTTGTAACATTGATCATCGCGCTTTTCAGCACAAAAAAGTAGCCGCCACTCGCCAAAGTTTACGGCTACTCTTCTGTAACATAGTTTACTGAGGTTCGACCGTCTATCGGCGTTCCCTGTTGACCATATTATAGCACGGATTTCGTGAACGGTCAAAAGTAGTTTTGCCGGTCTGAGATTCGTCCTTTTTTATGCATACAGGGCTTTCTATCCTTTGCTCCAAAATCTCCACATAGGAAGATGTGCACGGATGATCAGGCCTTATTAAACTTTGTTTTCGGCTGTTTGCAGCGCGGACATTTCCAGTCCTCCGGAAGATCATCAAATGCAACACCGTCATGCTCTGCCGGATCATACACATAGCCACAGATGGAACACACGTACTTTCCGGAGCCTGTGGCGTCAGAAAAGTCGAAGTCGGCAAAGATCGTCTCTACCGGATGATCAAGGTCCATGATCCGGTTTGCCTCGAGGTTTTCATAGCCCTGTGGCGTATGTGTTCCCATGTAAACCGTCGGATGCGTCTTGATAAATTCCCGAATCCGATCCTGGGTGATACGGGCCGCCGGAAGATCATCAAAGACGACAGACAGTTTATCCTGATAGAGTGCCTCGTCCACATAGGTGATATCACCGTGGATCATGTAGAAGCGGCCATCCTTTTCCACAATCACAATGCTGTTTCCATTGGTATGACCTTTTGCCCTAATGTAGTAAATGCCATCCAGGATTTTCTGGGATTCCGGAAAATTATAGTAGGCTCCATCTGTGAATGCTACAGGGATAATGTTGGGAATTCCCTGGAGCTCCGCTGCCGTCAGTTCTTCCTCATTCACATAGATCTTTGCATTGGGGAACGATTTAAGCTCGCCCGAATGATCACTGTGCTTATGGGTGAGGAGAATCCGTGTCACCTGCTCCGGCTTGTATCCAAGTGCCTCAAGCGCATCCATATAGCTGCAGATGTCCTTCCCTGTATAGGCAAGAGAGTTTTCATCCGGCACTTCCTCGGGCGTTCCTGCCGGAAGACCGGTATCCACCAGAATGACCTCATCCCCGGTATCAATCAGATAGTTCTGCAGGCTCCCACGATAGCGAATGTTCCTGTCGAACTTTGCAAGACCTTCTTCTCCACCAAATGCAAATGGCTGAGTATAAAAACCGTCTTTCCGAAACTTTACAGCTTTAATTTCCATACTCATATCCTCACAGCAACGCCTTAATGCATTTTTCTACATTGGCCATATCTGCTGTCGGCTCGAAGCGGGCAACAACATTTCCCTCGCGGTCTACGACAAACTTGGTGAAGTTCCACTTGATGTCCGATTTCTTGTCCCAGTCCGGATCCGCTTCTGAGAACATCTTCTCGAGCAGCGCCTTGAATGGATGCTCCTCAAAGCCTTCAAATCCCTTCTGAGATTTCAGGTAGGTATACAGAGGCAGTTCATTTGCACCGTTGACATCCGCCTTCTTCATCTGCGGAAAGGTCGTGTTGTAATGCAGTGTGCAGAACTCATGAATCTCATCATCCGATCCCGGTGCCTGACCGCCGAACTGATTGCAGGGAATATCGACAATCTCAAGTCCCTGATCATGATAATCCTCATACAGCTTTTCAATCGGAGCATACTGAGGCGTAAATCCGCAGCCCGTTGCTGTATTTACAACGAGAATAACTTTTCCCTTGTAATCAGAGAGCGAAAGCTCTCCGCCCTTTGCCGTTGCAACTTTGTAATCATAAATCATGTCCTTTTCCTCCCTTTTTTGATTGAACTATTTGTTTAAGTGGAGCGGTACAGTTTCCCGCTCTCACATAGACATCTTATTTCCGGATGCCCGCGCATCCATTCCCGCAAGTGCCTGGTCCAGCAGTCCTTTAAGTGCAAGCAGTTCCTCATCCTTAAGTGGAATGCATGCACGTATGTCATTGGGAACAGAGCGCGCCTGTTCCTTTAGTGCCTCGCCCTTCTCGGTAAGAGAAATCATCAGTTTTCGTTCATTATCCTCCGGACGAACCCGACGAATATATCCGGCTTTATCCATCCGCTTCAAAAGCGGTGCCAGTGTACCGGATTCCAGGTGAACCTTCTCCCCCAGTTCTCCCTCAGTCATTTCTCCATATTCCCAGAGAACCATCATGCATATATACTGGGTATAGGTCAGATTCAGCTTCTCAAGTGGTTTCCTGTACTGACGCACAATCTCTTTTGCGCATGCATACAGCGGAAAGCAGATCTGATTTTCGAGGCAAAGCTCCGGATAGGTCATTCCACTATCGTCCATCATAGGTACCGCTCCGCAAACCGTGCTGCATCCTCCAGATGGTCCTTGACCTGTTTGCTTGCAAGATAGAATGCTTGCTCCTCAACCGGGATGCCTGCCTCGGCGACTCCTTTCTTGATGAGGTCAATGGAATGCTTTGAAAGCCAGGACGTTGAAAAGACCACGGCCTTTTTCGCATCACCCTTTTTAAGGCTCCGCAGATATGTCTTTAAATGATTGTCAATGCCGTATGCATACAGAGCGCCTCCGATGAACAGGACATCCACCGGCTCCTTAATCGCTGCCTGATCGCTGTCAACTGAGATTGCAGGCACTCCAGCCTTTTTTTGCAATTGCCTCTGCAACGGCCTTTGTGTTTCCTGACCTTGAAAAATAACTGACTGAAGCATGCATATTTGTTTCCTCCTCGCTGTTTATAAGTGTTTTATGACGGATGCACTGCCTTGGATCCATTCAGCGGCAAGGCTGACATAAAGTCGCTTCATTGACATTCCATTTCTCTCGACTTGGATGATGTATCCAGGCAGACCTCAGCATGGTCATCCAGGTACTGCATCACTTGTTGTGTAAAAACATATCGCGCACAACAAATGTGATTGTAACAGGTTCTC
>JAFUZM010000122.1 GCA_017476605.1 Clostridia bacterium | reverse complement strand
TTGAGGTTTTCAACATCCTGACGCAGTTTCTCGGTTTCCTGCTTCATTTTCTTCTTTTCCTCATCAGGATTGATGAAATCCGTCACCATTTCCTTCACATTCTTTGCACCGGCAACGATTTTCTCATCAATGTCTGTTTTATCCAGAGCCTCACCGACTTTATCCTTTACGGTCTTAGCACCGGCCACGATCTTCTCATCAATATCCGTTTTATCCAGAGCTTCGCCAACCTTATCCTTTACGCTCTTTGCGCCAGCCACGATCTTCTCATCCAGATCGGTCTTGTCAAGGACTTCGTTTACCTTATTTTTTACCGTTTCAAAAATGCCCATTATCTATTCCTCCTCTTAGCCTTTCCAGAAGCCATGCAGATTGCAGTTTTCATAGGCAGCCACCGGTTCGTCCCCATCTACCAGGGCAAATCTGGCAACCGGTGCATCCCCGGGCTTCAGCTGTTTACGCTGCATTCCCTCTTTTGTCTCGAGTGCAATCCACTCAATATAGTGTGCCTCAAGCATCGGATGTGCCACGGAGCCAACCTGAACCGTGACGAGATTGCCCTCTCTGGTAATAACCGGCACATGCTTTTCCTGGGCGGCATCTGTTGTGTTCGGCGTGATCTCCACCATTTCCTCGCCGCAGCATTTGACATTGCAGACGGCCTTCTTGAGGTAAACCACGGTGTTGGGACAGTGCTGACATTTAAATACTTTCATTGTCTCTTTCCTCCATTCCTGAAGCGTTCCGTTTCGCTGACATTCCCAGAGCAACGACTCTGCCGCTATGCTCTGGCCTTTTGTCAAATTCTACCATATCCGGGCATTTCGGTTCAATTGTTTACTTAAAAAACTTGCCTTCTCCACCCATAAAAATCAAACCTCCGGGGATGCCGGAGGTTTGATGCCATGGAATTATTTGAACGGATTCTCCGTCGGATACGGAAGGGATGCCGGCTGATTATAGGCGATATCCTTGACTCCGAAGAAGCGGAACACCTCAAACAGGGCCTTTCCGACATGAGAGAAGGCGACTGCGCCATGATGCGGATAGCGCTTCTCGATCAGGACATGACGATAGAAGCGTCCCATCTCCGGGATGGCAAATACACCGATGCCGCCAAAGGAACGGGTCTTGACGTCGAGAATTTCACCCTCAGCGATGTAGGCACGAAGGACACCCTCACTGTCGCACTGCAGGCGATAGAAGGTAATCGGGCTTGCCGCGAGATCGCCCTCAAGCGTGCCACGGGTGAAGTCCGGTTCGCTTCCTTCCGGCTCGAGGAGACGATGCTGGATCAGCTGATATTTTACCGCGCGATCCGAGCACAGCTTGCACTCCGGTGTATTGCCGCAGTGGAAGCCCATGAAGGTATCGGTCAGGCGATAATCATACTTTCCTTTGATGTCCTCATCATAGATGTAGGCCGGGACGCTGTTGTTGATGTCAAGCAGTGTGACAGGATCCTCTGAGACGCAGAGGCCAATGTACTCGCTGAGGGCACCATAGATGTCCACCTCGCAGGAAACCGGGATGCCACGGGAGACAAGACGGCTGTTGACATAGCAGGGCTCAAAGCCAAACTGGCTCGGGAATGCCGGCCAGCACTTATCCGCAAAGGCCACAAATTTCCGGGCACCCTTGTGCTTTTCTGCCCAGTCAAGCAGCGTCAGTTCAAACTGTGCCATTCTGACGTTCATGTCCGGATAGTAGCTGCCCTCGCCCATTTCCTTGACCATATCGGCGCAGACCTCAGGAATGCGCGGATCATTCTCATGCTCGCGATAGGAAACCAGCAGATCCAGCTCGCTGTTTTCCTCGATTTCAACGCCCAGCTCATAGAGTCCCTTGATGGGGGCATTGCAGGCAAAGAAGTCCTGTGGGCGCGGTCCGAAGGTGATGATCTTAAGGCCACGCAGACCGATGATCGCACGGGCAACCGGAACGAAATCGGCGATCATACCGGCGATGTCATCCGCCGTTCCCACCGGATAGGATGGGATATATCCCTTAAGATGGCGCATGCCGAGATTGTAGGAGCAGTTGAGCATGCCGCAATAGGCATCGCCGCGTCCGTTGATCATGTCACCGTCGCCCTCGGCTGCAGCAACAAACATGCAGGGGCCGTCAAAGCGCTCGGCGATCAGGGTTTCCGGTGTCTCCGGTCCGAAATTGCCAAGGAAAACAACCAGCGCATTGCACTCTGCCTTCTTGACATCCTCAATGGCCTTCAGCATGTCCAGCTCGTTTTCAACCGTGACCGGGCACTCATACAGATCGCCCTTATAGGCTTTCATAATGGCGGCTCTTCTCTTTTCGGAGAGCTGAATCGGGAAACAGTCACGGGAAACCGCGATGATTCCAAGCTTTACAACAGGAATGTTTGTAATCATATGTATCCTCCCAATAATTAACGCCTTTACAGGTCGTTTTTGATATCAATATTGACACCGGTCAGTGCCACTGCCGCCCCCTGGGCTGCCTCGGATGATTCCGGATGCGCCAGAAGCCACTTGTTGCGTGCCCAAAGCCAGTTGTCTCGGGCATTGGGTCCCTTGGCCGGACGGTATGCCGTATTCGTTTCTTTCGGAAGCCCGATCATTACATGGAATCCCTTTGCCGGATCTGCATGGCAGGGTGCATAATGAAGGGTTGTGGCATACACCTCCACCAGAACACCGGCCGGCACCTTAAAGGCCACGACCTTTCCGGTATCCAGCAGATCGTCCTCAATGTCCTCCATGCGGGCCAGAAGCAGAATGAAATCTTCGGTCCCAAGATTAAACTCACTGTCCCGATGATACTCAAGACAATTCAGTTTTGTATTGTGGCCATTGCAGTACCCAAGCTGAAACGGCATTCCGCCAAACAGCGCCGTTCCCAGTTCCTCAGCACCGGCGGCCGACTGCATGGTCGGCTCAAGGGGAACGTAAGCGGTTGCCTCCGGCAGCGGCGTTTTCGCCAGTGCCTCAAGCACCCCGGATACCTCGTATCCCTCTACGATTCTGCCATACTTTACAAACAGCGGGTCATATACTGTCTTAATCTCCATCTGTCCTTACCTCGTCTCTTAACGCTTTGCAAGATCATGATACACGCCGGCCAGTGAGGGATATACGGCTGTATAGATCTTATAGAACGGCTCATACGCCGCGCTGTTTTCGGCAATCGGGCTCTGCGGCTCCTTCTCAATGATCATCTCCCGGCAAGCGCTCGGGATATCCTTGTAGAGTCCCACCGCCGTTCCGGCCAGAATGGCGGCACCCATTGCCGGACCTTCGCTGTTCTTCACGGTCTTTACCGGCATGCCAAATACATCCGCCATCATCTGACGCCAGAAGGGGCTCTTCGCACCGCCGCCACAGGCCAGCATGGTCTTTGGCACCACATGCATCTCCCTCAGAATATCGAGATTCTGACGCTGTGAATAGATGACACCCTCCATGACCGCTCTCAGCAGATCCTTGCGGGTATGCATCGCCGAGAGACCTATGAATGCACCGCGTGCATCGCTGTCAAGAATCGGGGAACGCTCACCCATCAGGTACGGAACAAAGAGCAGACGGTTCGCGCCGATCGGGCTGTTTGCCGCGGCC
>JAFUZM010000121.1 GCA_017476605.1 Clostridia bacterium | reverse complement strand
CCTCAGGTAGCGATACAGGTTTCGGCTTTGAAACCAGCTTCTTCAACCATTCTAACGTAAGCGTAAAAAAGAGGCACGACTTCCGTGGGTCAGCCTGATATGAGACAATCGGGCACAAGCTGGGAAAGGCTTGTGCCCCTTGTTTCTATATGAATACGCATGTACACGAAAGGAGAGCTTCCATGTTTGAGAACAGGACTTTCGACAACATCTATGTGGCCACTGGGTTATCCTCACAAAAATTTTATCCTCATCTTTCTGTGGAAGTGTTGAAATTGCTAAGTTCCTGCTCAAAAAGATGAGGATAAATTGTTATCGCAATCCACACAGCCTTGCGATTTCATCGTCATCATCCGGCCATTGTTGTTCCTCATTCACAGCAAGAGTTCCAGATTCCATTGCCTTTCGCATCATCTCCATGGAGGGAACTGCATAGATTCGCGTCGTTTCTGTAGATGAATGACCAAGTATCCGTGAAATAAGCTCCAGTTCGACGCCGTCCTGATAAAGATTTGTAGAACGTGTTCTGCGAAACATATGTGGATAAACAGTCTTGGGAAGATCTGGATGTGTAGGCCGTAGCTCCTCCACATATTTTTTAATGATTCTTTCCACATTTCCAACAGACATTCTGCCTTTATGTCCTTTGATTTCTGTATAACCCGACTTTGGCACTTGACCACTCTATCATGAGCCTTTGAAATGTTTGATTTCAAAGGCTTTTTTCTTGTTTGCAAAGCTATTGCGATATGATATACTCTATATGTCACATACACACATATCGGAAGATAGGATGGTGGCATAATGTTTATCGAGAAGTTTAACAACAATGGCTATGAATACCTGCGCTTGTCAGAGAATTATAGAGAAACTGGCAGCACGCGATCCCGACGCAAGATAATATGTAACCTTGGTGCTTTGGACAAACTATCCGATGGGCAACCTGATTTTCTGGAACGTCTACGTGATTCATTCCGAAACGGGAAAGCCCTGATTCCTGAGTTGGAGCCATATGTTAATAAAGATTCATCTCAAAACACCGAACCAGAAATGGTTGAATTGTCTTTTCCCGTCTCTGGTGATCACCCGGATGGATGCTTTATAACCAAACAATATGCTGACTTGATCTTCAATGCTTACATTAAAGAACTCGGTCTGGCACAATTGTTTCGTATTATCAAGACCCGAAGCAAGATACAGTACGATTTGTTGGGCTTCATAAAGGTGATTGTTTTCGGGAGGATTCTTGCTCCTGAATCAAAATGGGCAACACTTCAGCAGAATAATAGTTACTATACGCCTATACTGGAAGATGGCTGCAATCTCTACAAGGTATACGACACATTGGATGTTGTTCATGACAATGCTATAAGAATTTTTCGAGCGATCAACACTGCACTGCAAAAACGCAAAAACGGAAGAGATGTCTCCATATTGTTCTATGATGTCACGAACTTCTTCTTTGAAATTGAGCAGGACGACGAGGATATCCTCAATAATGATGGGGTTGTGATTGAAGAAGGTCTTCGCAAGCGTGGACACAGTAAAGAAAATAGACCACAGCCTATCACACAGATGGGACTTTACATGGATCGTGAAGGTATTCCTGTTGGCATCAAGACGTTTCCTGGTAACAAAGTGGATAAGTCCACAATGATCCAGGCTACTACTGAGATCATCACCCCTATGGGATATGAGCGTTACATCTATTGTGCAGATCGAGGACTTTGTACTCTGGCCAATCTTGCTTTCCTGGTACATGAAGAAATGGGATATCTCCTCAGCAAGAGTATCAAGCAAAGTTGCAAAGAAGATAGAAATTGGATTCTCGAAAGTAACGGCTATATTGAAGAAAAGGATGAGGCTGGAGAGGTTGTATTCAAATATAAACATACTTTCCGAGATAGAACCGCTGAGTTAGCGGATGGTACGTCTGTTACATTCCGCGAGAAAGTGGTTGTATTTTGGAGCCGCGACTACTACAAGAGAGAGCTCCACATGATGGAGAAGTTCTCCACTTTTCTTGAAACTCTAGAAAAAAAGACTCGATCCTTTACATTGAGTGCGAGTCAGATCAAGTCTATTAAGCGTTTTCTGAAAGACGAGGTTCTTGACGAATTGAATCCAGAAAATGATTCATCTTCCTCAAATCAAGACCAGGAGACCAAGGGAAATAGTGCAGGTTCCTCTCAGGAGGACAAGAAAGAACCTAATGAGGCAACCAGTAAACCAAAGAGAAGGAAACTGACACAGGAAGAAAAGGATCAGCGTGCTGCGGAAAAGAAGGCTGAAGCAGCCCGACTGAAAGAACTCAAGAAAGCCCGGACAAAGCGTCTTGAAGAGCAGATGAAAGATTCTGATACCGTGACAACCTTGATTGATTGGGATAAAGTAAATCGCTGGCGTGATTTTGCGGGGTATTATCAAATCGTGACATCAGAACTGGGGATGGATGACAAAGAAATCATAAGCACTTATCGCGAACTAACGCAAATAGAAAACCGTTTTCGAACCATGAAAGGAACGCTCAAGACACGGCCGATATACCTCAGTGATCCAGATCACATTGATGCTCACAACATCCTTTGTGCCGTTGCATTAACCATTATTGCACTCATACAAAACAAGCTTAAGACATCTGGTGAAGTTCAGGCACAGGAAGGGCAAAAGTGGTTTACAGGAATGGATCCTGATCGGATTCAAAATGCTCTGAACGCCTTTGAGGTAGAGACTCTTCCGAAGAACTACTTGCGATTTAGGAGTAGAACGGATGACCAGGCAGGGAAAGACTTACAGACCATCCTGAATGCCTATGGTTTGAAGTTGGAATCGAGGCTATACACACCCGGGGAGTTACGTGCCCTTCGCGGCGAGATTCGCGTTTTGTAAGCAACCATTATGTGACTCACGTGATATATTGCTATAACAAATAAAACAGGTCCTGAATCCCTTGTAATCAAAGGATTTAAGACCTGTTTTACTCATTGCAAAGTGCCAAAGTCGGGGTATAAATCAAAGGCTGGTCCGGATTGTTTTCTGGATGATAGAGTTTCAGATACGCATGGATATGATCCACTGTTTTTTCTGTGATGGAGACGATTCGCTCCTTTTCACCTTTTCCCAAAACACGGATGTATGGGATTTTCGCGTTCAGATTTACTGACCGTACATCCAAATCCAAAAGTTCCGACACGCGAATGGCGGAATCGTATAGAAGAATAAGAATCAACTGATCTCTCTTCCCGCGCTTTGTTGAAGGCGGTGCTGTTAGCAGAGCTGCCATATCTTCCTTTGATATTGTCTCCCTTGTCATCTTTGGCGTTCTCAGGTGCGGTATATGAGAAGCTGAGAGAGCAATGGACTGTATGGAAATATCCAGATCTGCTGCATACCACAAATACGAGCGTATTGCTGTAAGACGGTAATTACAGGTAGCCTCAGAATTTCCTTTGCTGCGTAAATATTCGAGGAAGCCTAATAAGGTTTCATAAGTGCAATCACTGAATCGAAAAACCCGGATCGTAGAATGAAGAGATTCTGTGACGTATCTTCTGAAAATGGTAAGTGCATCCCTGTACGAGCGTATGGTGTTCTGGCTTTTGTGTAACTGCGTTGGCAGATAGCATGTCAGGAAATCGAAGGTTTTGGAGAAAAACAGCTCAGAAGACTCATTCTTTTTCATCTGCAGTCACCTCCGGAATAACAAATGAAGAAGATTGATCGCGCTGACGGATAATTTTGAATGCTGAATCCACCTGATGGTAATAGTAGAAAGTTTCATCTGGACTGGCATGGCCAAGGTAGCGACTCAGGTATGGAAGCATTTCTTTCAGGGAAACACCCTGTTCCATCCAGAGATTCATCCTTTTGACAACGAAAGTGTGTCGAAGGCTATGTACTGTCGGCGCTTTGTCGCATGTGGCCGCAAAAGGAGTCTGATTCCAGGCATTTCGAAATACCATATCAATGGTCACGACCGGAAGAGGTTTATCTGGGTGCCTCCCGGGGAAGAACCATTCAGCCTGGCAATTATACTGTGAGATAATTTCGCTGTGATATTGTAAAAGAAGCTGTTTCATATCTGGAGCAAAATATACCAAACGGTCTTTGTGCCCCTTGGATTGCATGATTCGAAGCGTTCCGGATTCAAAATTTACATCCTGATTTTTGAGAAGCCGTGCCTCTGAGACACGCAGGCCACAGCAATATATTAATCGCAGGATAATCCTGTATTCGAACGATAACCTCCGAAAAACCGGATTGTTATGCACTGGCCGCCGTTGGTCAATGATTTTGAAAACAGCTATGATTTCCTCATCTGACAACACATGCGTTTTGCTTTTTGATCTGTATGAATAATTGCTTGGCAGATATGCTTCCAAGTCCAGAGACAAAAGGTACAGGCCAAACTGACGAATTACGGAAAATCTGGATCCGCTTGTGGTTTTGCATTCGTTTTCCCTCAGCTGTCCCCATTCCATGACCAGCGCGCGGCTGAGGGTTGGCTCAGAGATACCTTTTTCACAGCAAAACCGGTCAAAGTGTTTTAGTTCCCATTCTTCGTGCTCGTAAACAAAACCTATCGATCTTTTCTTCTCGATGAATTGCTGAATGTATGGTCCAAAGCAGCTGCTATACTGATATCCTGCGATTTTCATACTGGAGCACCTCCCATGGAGATTCCTGCTTCCTCTAGCGACAGCGAACACTCCTGAATCCTGCTCTCGTCGAAAAGGAGATATTTCATGATGCTGGTTGGGTCCGTATGCCCGAGGGAATCCATGACCGTATCAATTTCGGCATTATTCCGAAGTAGATTAGTTGCAAATGTCCGTCTTGTTACATGAAAACCGCCCCCTTTGATTTTCTCTCTTTCCGGAAGAATCCGCCATAGTGCTTTACTGCATATCTTGGATGTCAAAATGCCATGAGGGGCTTTGGAGCGGAGAAAAACATGATTGTCTTTGGATTTGGGCCTTCCATTTTTAAGATATGAATAAATCGCGTTGCCAACATCCACCGGCATTGGCAGTTTGATTTCAACTTTGGTTTTCTGCATGACGATTGAAATCTCATGTTTCTTCCAGTCGATGTTGGAAAAGCACAAATGGGTAACATCTGTAGCGCGAAATCCCATCTTTAAGCCCAGAAGTACAATTGCTATATCCCTGAGTTCTATGGGGCTGTGATGTGTCTCCCGAAACGATTCGATTCTGGAAATCTGTTCCGGCGTAAGGACATCTACTATCTTCTCCACAGGTGCCGATCCTGCCATGAGGCAATTGCAAAGGCTGTGCTTCTCGGTATAACCATGTTCCTCCAGGAAGTGTAAGAAACCACGGAGATGCACAAATCGTGTAGCCATTCCACGAAATGTAGCGTGCAGATCCTGAGCAGCAAATTGATTTATTGTTTCTACAGATAATTTGCTGAAACTGTCCATACCGGATGCAACCAGATAATGGCAGAAGATGCTGCAAGAGCAACTGTAAGAATGAATGGTGCCAGCTGATCGATGTTCGTTTCGCTTTTGTTCCAGGAATGCTGACAATGGAGTCTTGCACCATTCTGGCAGAAGGTCATACTGTGTCGGTGTATATTTATATTTCCCGTCTGGCAGGATATCTCCTATTTCTGTATATTCCAGATAACAGCTGAGGATCCGTCTCCAGTGCCGCCAGGAAGATCCCAATGTTTTCCTGACCCTTTCGAACCAAAGCCACATGATTTCAGGATGAAAACCCAGATTGTTGAAATGGAGGAACAGATAAAGCGCGGTCAGAGCATGTTCCGCGAGTTTCAACGTCGTCCCGACATATCCATGTTTCTCCAGTGTTCTGACGAAATCCGGAATGGAATCGTGAACGTCAGAACAAGGAAAATCCTGGCTCACTGCACGGAATGATTCAATCTTTGTTCTGGCATTTTCTGGGAAACATGTGATATTCCCAACATGTGGAAACATCTGATTATCCAGCAAATATGTAAAATTGGAATCACACAATCCGATGCTACCCCAAAACGCCAGAAGGCGACTCGCATATTGGCAGATAGTGACTTTTTTGTGCCGGTTGCTCTTCTGATTCTTCTCAATGAAATTACAGATAACTTGAAAATCGATTTCCTCTGTCTTCGTTATTCCACAATCTGATAGCGCAAGCAGGAACATGGAACACTCAATTCTTGTAACATCTAACGTTCTGTCTGTATACTGATTATTATACTCGTTGAGATATTGGTCCAATGACGACCTCAGTGAAAACGGCAACTTATCATATGCGGATTTATTCTGGTACAGTCGGCGGTCAGAAATGATGCCAGTAGCTTCCATCTCCTCCAGTTGAAAAACATACTGTTCCCAGGACACGCACTTCGGGCTGGAATACCGGTTTTGCATTTCTGAAAACCAAGCATCTCGCAGTGTTTCGTCATATTGCTGTCCGGTTGTCTGCAAGTACTCGCCGAGAGCTGCATAGCACTCTTGATGAGATTTTCTACTGCTGGAACATACCCCCTTTTCTTTGAGAAAGCACATGACACGGTTTACGGTCTCCTGATAATCCATGGTGGAATCACTCCTTCCGAATTATGATGATTCCATTATCTCATGGATATGATTTATCCTCATCTTTTTGAGCAGGAACTTAGCAATTTCAACACTTCCACAGAAAGATGAGGATAAAATTTTTGTGAGGATAATCCGGTTAAGACAAATATCTTCGATTCCAACAAATATCTGTTCAACTGCGAGAACGGCACCTTGGATCTGAATACTATGACATTCAGAAAGCATGACCCCGCGGACTTTATCACGAAGATTAGCCAGGTCACCTATGATCCGGAAGCCAAATGCCCACGCTGGGATCAGTTTGTGGATGAGGTCATGGTGGGGCGAAGCTCTGTGGCAAAATATCTCCAGAAGGCGGTGGGCTACTCCTTAACTGGCGATACATCTTTGGAATGTTTGTTTATCATGTACGGTCCGACTACCAGAAACGGGAAGACCACAATGATCGATACCATCCTGCGCCTCATGGGTGAGTATGGCCGCTCTGCAAAACCGGATATGCTGGCGTCTAACTTCAGAGGCCCGTCCAACGGCGCGCCGTCTGAGGATGTTGCCCGCCTTGCAGGATCCCGCTTTGTCGGTATCTCGGAGATGGAGCAGAAACTGACCATCAATGCGTCTCTCACCAAGCAGCTGACAGGCAATAACAGGATCACTGCGCGGTATCTGCACGAGAATTCTTTCGAGTTCCAGCTGCAGGCAAAGATATTTATCGACACGAACCATCTGCCGAATGTGAACGATCAGACACTGTTTGAATCCGGGCGTCTTCTGATCATTCCCTTCAACCGTCATTTTGAGGATTATGAGCAGGATAAGACGCTTAAGACCACGCTGACCGATCCGGAGTCACTTTCCGGAATCCTCAACTGGGCGGTGGAAGGGTATCGTCTGTTCAAGGCAGAGGGGTTGGAGCCGCCGGAAGAGGTGCAGTCTGCCACGGCCCAGTATCGCCAGGATTCTGATCGCATTGCCCAGTTTATCGATGCATGGATGGAAGAGGGGACTGATGAAGAATATCGTCCCTATGAAGTGTCCACGAAGGCTGCTTACAGGGTCTACTCCAGATGGTGCGATGATATGAACTATCGCCCGGACAACTATAAGAACTTTCGTGCCGCGATGGAGAAGCTATTTTCAGTGGAGAAGAAGCGTCCCTTGTCCGGAGGTAATGTCGTCTCCATGATTGTCGGCGTGCGTCTGCGCGAGGAAGAATCCGGGGCTGAAGAGGAGGAAGGGGATGCTTTTAGGCACCTGGCAGACGAGGGGAAGTCTATGTAATTCTCCCCCCGTTGCGATTGATGAACTTCAAAACCTATTTTTTTATTTTCTTCTTCTTT
>JAFUZM010000120.1 GCA_017476605.1 Clostridia bacterium | reverse complement strand
GATTATTGCCTATTCGGGTTGATTTGGAGTGGTACAGGGTGTAGCCTGGCTGGCGAGCCAGCCCGTTTCCCCCGTCAGGCTGGCCGCATGCTGGCTAAACACCCTGTGCAGAGGCTCCAAGTCAACCTAAGATAATGAACACAGTGTTGAGTACTTTTCTTGGAACAGGTGATAAAATGCTTTGGAACAAGTGTCGATTTTCGTTGGAACGGATGTCAAAAATCCTTGGAACCCGTGTCGATTTTCGTTGGAACGGATGTCAAAAATCCTTGGAACCCGCGTCGATTTCCGTTGGAACGGATGTCGAAAATCCTTGGAACCCGTGTCGATTTTCATGGAATATCCAATTTTATTGATCGCCGATTGCAATGAGGAGAGAAGGATAATGCCCCCCAATACCGCATTCTGGTGGAGAAGGCGACCATCTTTCTTTCCGTTATGCTTTATAAGCATAATGATATATTTGATATAGGTATTTGTAATTGTTTGGGTTTAACGATAAGATATGTAATGCATAGAGACTCCCATTCAATTTCAAGGAGGATGAAACCATGACAAGTATGTTTTGCAAGATGACGGCGTTCATGATGGTACTGATGCTTGTGCTGAGTGGCGTTGCCATGGCTGATGCCCAAACGGTGAGCGGCACCGCTTCCGGTATGGGTGAGGTAAAGGTGGAACTGACCGTGGAAAACGGTCAAATTACCGACGCAAAAGTAGATGTGAGCAATGAGACTGCCGGTTTCGGACTGGATCATGCGGATGATTTTGTCCGGCAGCTGCTGGAAGCCCAGAGTGCTGACATTGATGGCATTTCCGGATGCACAATCACTACCAATGCGGTAAAGACCGCCGCGGCTCAGGCATTGGCGGGTACGGGCATCATTGCTGAGGAAAAGATCATGACACCTGGCTTGTACATCGGCTCTGCCATGGGTGCTAAGAGTGAAGTGAAGGTGGCGGTACAGGTCGATGCAGATCAGACAATCAAAGTGTGGCCACTGGAGTGCAACGATACCGCTGTGTTCAGCCGTGATGCGGCGATTACCGTGGCAAAGGAAATTGAAGAAAATCAGTCTTTGGCAGTTGATGTCTATTCCGGAGCGACATTGACCAGCAATGCGACCATTCTGGCGGCTGCAAATGCGATTGAAAGTGCCGGCGGAGATCCTATTGCCTGGCGTGTGGCTGAACCCAGGGAAAAAGTACAGGGAGAAGATATTGATGTGGATGTGCTGATCGTTGGTGGCGGCACTTCCGGCCTGACCGCGGCAATATCGGCCAAGACGGATAGCAAACTGAGCCTGACTGACAGTGGTCTCAAGGTGCTGGTTGTGGAGCGCAACAGCTTCGCCGGCGGCGATCTCAATTATTCAGGTGGCTATGTGGCCACTCCGTCCGGAAATCCGCTGAGTGCGGCCACTGGTGTGGAACTGGTGCCTGAGGATGTGACACGGGACATGCTGGCGCTGAATCCTGCTGCGGCAGATTTTGCCAGCGAAGCGCTGTCCCTGAAGGTCTGGAGCGCAGGACCGGATACCATCACTGGTCTGATGAATCGCGGCTTCCACATGAGCGTGGAGGATGCCAGGGTCGTATCCCTTAACGGCCATCCAATGACGGCTGCATTCACTCAGGATCCTGTCACCGGTTACCGCTGCGGCGATGAATGGTGGGATGCCATGACAGGTGCACCTTACGAGGGATGGACACTGCAGCATGCTGCCGAGGACGCAGGAGTAGAAATTCGTCTCAATACAGAGGCTACCGGCCTGGTGATTGAAAACAACGTATGCTTAGGCGTGACTGTGGAGGACAGGGATTCCTATTACACAATCACTGCAAAAAAAGTGATCCTTGCCACCGGCTATGCCGGATGGGATAAGGAATCTGTTGAGATGTTCTATCCCGAGCTGTCCAATGTCACCGGTGCCAATAACCCCGGAAACCATTCTGATGCACAGAAATGGATGGTCGCCATGGGTGGCGAAACGGTGTATTATCCCGAAAGCAATTACATTGTCCCCGTATATAATCCAGTATTGCGCGATAACTATGAATTCGGCTGGATTTTCCAGAAGGGCCATACTCTTTGGGTCAACAGCCAGGGCAAGCGCTTTTTTGATGAAAGCGCGATTCTGAATATGGGTCTTACGGATATCGGCGCACTGCTGTGCACGCTGGAAGACGGTCAGGCCTGGATGATCTTTGACAGCAATAATGCTGATTGTGTGCGCTTTGCGGATGAACTGATGGGCTACGGTGTGGCCTGGAGTGCTGGCAGCGTTGAAGAACTGGCGGAAAAGACCGGCCTGCCTGCCGATGCCCTGAAGGATACCATTGAAGCGTACAACGCAGCCTGCGTATCCGGTGAGGATTTGGCCTTTGGTACCCCTGCTGATTTCATGGCGGCTGTTACCGGAGATACTCTGTATGCCGCGCGCATCGTGCCTGGCTCTACAGCTTCCGTAGCTGTAACTCTGTACTGTGATGATGATATGACCATCACCATGACCAAAGGCGGCCAGCGCATCGAAAACCTGATGGGTGCCGGTGGCGTGGTAGGAAATATGGTGCCTGTGGCAGGTTTCGGCGCGCATGTGTACGAAGCGCTGTCCTCCGGCACTTTGGCAGGCGAAATTGCCCGCACAGCCATTCTGGGCGAATAAGCCTTGTCCCCATATCTCATGAAATGAAACCGCGAACAGAAGTCCTTAGATGGCTTCTGCTCGCGGTTTTTATGTGCCCCGAGATGCATATCGCTGTTTCATCCGTTGGAGGAACTGATCGGCAGCAGGGGAAAAGACCTGGTGTTTTTTCCATGCCAGATACATCGGAAAGGATCTTTTCGGAATCAGTGGACGGAAAGTAAGGCCGGTATGCTCTGTGGTATCTGCCAAATGATCGAAGCACAGGGCGATCCCCATTCCCTGCTCCACCATCACAGCAGCGTTAAACAGCAAATTATAGTGCCCCACGATATCCATGTGTTCCGGCTCTATCCCGAAAGTTTCAGTAGGCACATGGGCAGAGATGGAACTGCCCTGGCTGGGAATCAGCATTGGTTCCTTTGCGACATCCTCAAATCGCAGTTCTGTCTTTTCTGCCAGCGGATGATCTGCTCGCATCAGAAAGCCGAAAGTATCCTCAAACGGCAACCGGAGGGTGTCGTAGCGGATGATATTAAAGGGCTCAAATAACAGACCAAAATCCAGCAATCCGCGGTCCAGCCTTTCTACAATGGCATCTGCATTGGCGCTGAACAGTTGAAAATGAATACCGGGATACTCCTGACGCAGGGCAATGGCCACCTGGGCAATCTCCCGCATATTCTGGGTTTCCCCACAGCCGATGTAGATATCACCGGCGATCTCCTCTGCGCCCTGATGGGAGAATTCCTCCTGGGTTTTGTCCATCAGATCAATGATTTCCTGTGCCCGCCTGCGTAGACGCATGCCTTCTTGAGTCAGGCGCACGTTACGATTCGTACGTTCCAATAATTGCACATCCAGTTCTGTTTCCAGATCTCTGATCTGACGGGATAGCGTGGGTTGACTCATAAACAGCGATTCTGCTGCCCTCGAAAAACTTTCTTCCTGTGCTACGGCTAAAAAATACCGCAAAACGCGAATATCTATGAAAATCCCTCCTTTTTTGCCATTATAAAATGTTCTACCATGCCTGTAAAGCATTACACAACGTAAAAAACAGATACTTGAGTATGAATTAATCATGACCTGTTCGTGGACAACCATGACACTTAGGTGAAGGATTCGGCAATCAATTTTGGCGCTAAGTGTAAATATTATTGAGTTAGCGCCAAAATTGAATATTGATTTTGGCGCTAACATAGAATAAAATATGGTTAGCGCCAAATATGCGTATGGGAGGTGAGAACGAGTGCTGATTGGTCGGGAAAAAGAACAAAAGATGCTGACTGAGGCGTATCGGTCGGAAGAATCCAAGTTTGTCGCTGTGTATGGCAGACGTCGAGTGGGAAAAACCTACTTAATTCGCGAAAGCATGGGAACACATTTCACCTTTCAACACACAGGCGATTATGGTGGGAAACTGTCAGATGAACTGTTCGAGTTTAGCGCTTCCCTTCGAGAATACGGATTAACAGAATTTTCAAAGCCAAAGAACTGGCTGGAAGCGTTTGAATTGCTCAAGGAACTGATTCGTAACTCTACAGAAAAAAGAAAGGTGATCTTTCTTGATGAGTTGTCCTGGATGGATACACATGGCAGTGATTTTGTCATGGCACTTGAGTGGTTCTGGAATGGATGGGCTTCCGCCAGGAAAGATATTCTTCTGATCGTCTGTGGTTCCGTCACATCGTGGATGCTGAATAAAATCATCCATAATAAAGGTGGATTGTATAATCGTCTCTCCTTCCGGATTCATCTTCAGCCGTTTTCTCTCAAAGAATGTGAAGCATATATTCGGGGCAGGAATATCATGATGAACCGGCATCAAATTCTGGAATGCTATATGATCATGGGTGGCATTCCATTCTACTGGAGTTACCTCGAAAAAGGAAGCAGCTTGCCTCAGAATATTGACCGGATCTTCTTTGCAAAGGATGCACCGCTTGAGCATGAGTTTGATGATCTGTATGCCGCATCGTTTAAGAAACCCGGACCATACATCAAAATTGTGTCAGCACTTGGAAAGAAAAAAACAGGCATGACAAGGGAAGAGCTTCTTCAGGCAACGGGCATGGCAGATTCTGGCAATTTTACGGTGCGACTGGAAGAATTGGAAAGTTGCGGCTTTATTCGGAGGTATCGCCGGTATGGAATGAAGGAGCGCAATGCAGTCTATCAGCTGAGGGATAACTTTACGCTTTTCTATTACAAATTTCTGGAAGAGAAGCCGACAGATGAGCATTATTGGAGCAATCAGATCAAAACGCCGCAGGTCAACGCATGGTGCGGACCTGCATTTGAGCGAGTTTGCCTGGGGCATGTTTCTCAGATGAAACAGGCGTTGGGAATCTCTGGCGTGCTGAGCGAAGTGTATTCCTGGTCATGCAAAGAAGATGCATCAAATGGAGTTTACGGTTCACAGATCGACCTGATGATCCTCAGAAAAGATCAGGTGATCAACCTGTGTGAAATGAAGTATTCGGGAAAGAAGTTTGCAATTACGGCTGAGATTGATGAAGAAATCAGGAGAAAGATAGTGGATTTTCTGGCAGTCACCGGTGTCCATTGTTCAATCCATCCGACATTCATTACACCATGCGGTATTGCAGAGGGCTCTTACGCCGGGAATGTTCAAAATGTGATAACGACGGACGATCTGTTTTCCTGAGGCTGACTCTTTTATGGAAATGGCTTAAAGAATGGACTTGAATAGGAGGAGTAATTTGAAAATGAAGCATATGAGAAATGGATTAAGATCGCTGCAAAGAGCAGCTGGTATTGTAATACTGGTGTGTATTATGCTTGCAACATGCATCGGTGCTGCGGAGCAGGGGAGCGGTGAGCGGATGATCTCTTATGCCGGATCATGGGAGGACGAGGTCAGTAAACGTGCCTCAATGGACGCGACACAGGACGGTACTCACGTGGAGATTCTTGTCCACTGGGGCGGGAGTGCATTCTCGGCTGCCACATGGCAGATCAGTGGCGAAATGGATCCCATGACCGGCAATCTTACGTATTCGAGCTCGAAATATACCATCAGCGAATGGGACGAGGAGGGAAATGAGACCATCATTGATGAGCAAACCTCCAGCGGCGCATTTCTCTGGCAGGGAGAGAAGCTGCGCTGGCAGGACTCCCTGAATACGGATGAGGGCCTCTTTGTGAAACTCAGTGACGCATATGAGCCTGACTTTGATGCTCCTGCGCCAGTGGAAGCACCTCCCGCAGAAGAGCTGAGGGAAGGTTACTGCAACATCCTTGTAAATCTTGAACATGAATCGGCAGGTGCAGCTCTTAAGAGGGCCGTTGCTGCCAGCGAGGTCTGCGCATTTGCGGAGAAGCACAGCCTGTATAATCCGGATGCCGGACAGTTGCAGAGCAACCTGATCATTGCCTTTGAAGGACTGGATGATCACGACAAAGCGGCGTTTCTGGAGGGGTTTGGTGCCGTGCAGGCACTGCTGGACGATTGCCTTAAGGATTATGAGGCCAATCGGTCTTTGTTTGAAGATGCCGGTGTTGCAATGTCAATGGACATGATCATGGATGATCCGCTGGACCGTCTGGCGTGGGAAAATCTGCGGGATTATACATTGAGAGTGCTGAGACTTGAGAACGTGTCCGTTGATTACGGCGTTTCAGAGCTTTACAGCCAGGAGGAACTCAAGGAGGCGGCGATAAAGGTCAAGAGTAGGTTTGCTTCCTTTGTAGGATGCGAACTTCATTCTCTGCGTTATGCCGGAGATGCCTGTAATACAGCGGAAAACCTCACCTGGATGAATAGGTTGGATGAAGGAAAGGGCTATGCAGAGGTCGCTGAATTCATCAGCGATTTCCATTCTCCTACCCAGCCGGAGGAAGACACGGCGTGGGAACCGGATGCGGAATATACCGATTATCAGTGGTGGCTGGCACGTAGTGCGGAGGGCAGCTGGCAGCTTCTCACCTGGGGCTATCAATGAACATAAAGACCAACTCGGGAAGAAGAGAATCCTTATGAAAGCTTGGTGGCAGACATGAAAGACGGCAATACAACGAAAAAGAACGAAACCATCTTCCTAAGTGAACGGTTCATGGCGTTCACTTGCATTGTTGTCCTGGTTACAGGCCTCGTTTCTCTGTATTTCTCTATTCGGGAAAAGGAAACCTTTGAAGTTTTTGAATTGCTGACAAAGCTTGTGACGGCAGTTGCGATGTATCAGGCATTCCGCTTTTTTAAGTGGGATGTGGCAAAGGGCCTCATGGGTGGGGTTCTGTTCTGTCTTATGCATCAGGAGGCATATCTTGTTCTTGCGAGACTTTGGAGTGAACAGGATTTTGATCAATATCTCGTGGTTGGTGTGCAGGGAAGTTTGTACCTGGCAGCTGCCGGTATGGCTTTTCTTATGACGGTGATTATTACAATCAATCATTTCTTTATCAACTATTCGTCACATGGCAATCCGAAAAATATGATTCTGAACCGCATGGCGCTTCTTGTGAAATTTGCGGTCTATCTTCTCCTCTTTGCCGCCAACAGTCAGCTTGGCTTCCCTGCAGCTGTTCTGTGGAAAAACGCCATGTGGTACGTGACAGACATTGCACTTCTTCTGCTGCTGGTCAGTGTGGAATCCCAGTTTGATTCCTTCAATGCACTGCGTCAGGAGCTTCGGAAAGATAAACGTGAAGGGGGGAAAAGCAGATGAGCATCAGGGAACGCCTTACCGGAATCTGGCTCATGACAACAACCCTGTTATCCCTGTTTGCGTTTACCATCTATTATGTTGCTCAGATGTGGCTGAACATTCTGCAGGTCTCATTTGTGGCGCTTGCGCTTTTGCAAACCGCGGCGCTGATCCTCTATCTGTGGGGACCGGAAAAGCTGAAGTCATGGCCGATGAAGATCCTGTATCGCCTCTTGTACGCCTCCTCAATCTTTGTGATTCCGGCTTTTGCGTTCATCTTTATGGGCCTGATTTCTCAATATCATGTCCGCATTCCGGAGAGCATACCCGCTATGAACATGCCGGTAGAGCAGATTCTCCCACAGGATGAAACCGTGATTTACAATACCGGCACTGTTTATGTCATCTTCCCGGAGTATTCCAGTGTTGGACATGTATGCGAAAATCGTCCATCCAAATCGGACCGATCCATTACATGGTGCAGCGGAGCCGCCTTTCAGCACGACGTCAGTCTGGGCTTTTCCCAGGAGAATATCGAGGGCGACCATGCAACATATGGCGCGTTCTATGAAAGCCCCTACAATAAGAGCAGTTACGCGGCATT
>JAFUZM010000119.1 GCA_017476605.1 Clostridia bacterium | reverse complement strand
GGCCCCTCTTAACGGGTGATCACATCTACCGGAACATTGAAAATCTTGGCAACCTTGAGGATGGTATCAATGTGACGGCCACTGGCTGCTGCCATGTGGTGGGTCGGTCCTGCCTCGCTCCAGCGATTGCAGAATTCACGGGCTCCACAGGTAAAGCGGGTACGCATATTGGTGTCGCCAAAGGTAAAGATGGGGCCTTCTTCATTGACGCCCTCAGCTACGACAAACTTAAAGTGTCCATCGCGATCCTGGGTGATACCAAGATAGGTCACCGGTCCCAGATGCGGATAGAACTGGGTCAGATATCCGCCGCCGGTCTTTCCATGGAAGACCGGAACGATCTTCATCGTGGGTTTCTTTGCGGAAATGTCCGCATCTCCCGAGCCGGAGTGACCGATAATGCAGATATCCTCATTGAAATCAATGGAGTACATCTCGGAGAGCTGTCCCATGCCCGAAATGGTCTTGAGGATGCTCATGGCCATGGAGACCTTGATATCTCCCTCAACGGCGCAGGCAACGCCCTGTTTGATCAGCATGGAAAACGCGGGGATCAGCATGCTGTCAAGAACGCCTGCCTTTCCCTGTGCAAAGCCGTCATAATGGGAAGCAATAAAGGCGATCTTCTCGTCCTTTACCCACTGCTCAAAGGCAACCACGTATTTGGCCATGTCCCAGACCTTTTCAATGGTTCCTCCACCCTCAATATCAAAGGTGTCAAGGATATCCTGTGCTTTCGCACGGATGGCAGCTTCATCGGTGATGTTATCCGCAATCGCCCACATCTTTTCCCAGTCAAACTGCTTCGTATAGAGGAACATGCGGTGATACAGGTTGGTCTCATCAATGTAAAGATCCATCATGCCCGGATATGGCCGTCCGATCTGTGCCAGATTGGTATCACGGAAGCGCCGGCGTACCTGTGCCGCTTTACACCAGTCAGCAATCTCTGCCTCGACCTCAGGATCGCCGCCCTCAACAACGCCGGTGATTACCGCATGCCTTTTTCCGGCACGCTCAAGGTCTGCAACCATCTCTCCGACAGCACCGCAGGCATACAGTGTTCCCAGCCAGGTGGCCGTATCGGTGTTCGCATAGTCCGGAGCCTTCATCTTCTGGACATTGACAAGAACCACGGGAACATCCAGATCCCGTACGGCCGGGAGCATGTTGTACGAGGTTGCATAGGTGAGGAGCTGCAAAATAACCAGATCCACATCCGCTGCCCTGAACTTATCCCCGGCCTCCATGGCCAGTTCCTTTGTTGTCACAATGCCTCCGTCCACCAGTTCCACGGTATCCGGAATCAGCTTCTTAAATTCCTTATACTGTCCCTCAAACTCCGGAACCAGAGAGGGGAACTGCGGCAGGTATGCGCCAAGTGCAATGGCAAACACACCGATTCTAGCTTTTGTTTCTACCAACATAGTGCTTTCCTTCCTTTTTATTCATGCCGGCTATGACCAGCTATTTAACGCTTTTCTTCGCCTGGACACTCAGATTGCCGAGCGCTGTTGCCTCGATGGGCAGTGCAATGACTTCTTTCCCTGTCGCCGCCTGCGTCAGCTCATTGAGGAATCCGTTTTTGGCCCCGCCGCCGACGATATACAGCTTCGAATAGGTCCTGCCTGTATTGTGTTCCAGCTCCTGAATTGCATCCCGGTAGCTGATGGCCAGCGAGCGATAGGCGCATCTGAAATAATCCCCGATGCTCTCAGGCTTTTTGCTCAGCGCTTTCAGGAACGCTTCATGCATGGATTTCGGTGCAAGGAATCCCTCTGCATTAGCATCCACCGTTTCATCAAAGGTGCTGGCCCTCGCCTCATCAAGAATGTCGCCCCAGCTCTTTTCCGGGCAAAGCTCACTGCGCAGATTATTCACAAGCCACATGCCCATGATATTTTTCTGATAGCGGTTATAATGGATGCCGCCCTCATTGCTCCAGTTTGCCGCCTGGCTGGCTTCATCCGTAAGAGGCTTTTCTGTTTTGACACCCAGCAGACTCCAGGTTCCGCTCGAAATATAGGGATTATTCTCGTCCATCGGGATGCCCTCGACGGCGCTTCCCGTGTCATGCGTTGCGCATAGCATCACCTTGATGCCTTTATATTCGCCGATCACCGTTCCTGGCTGCTGCAAAGGCCTGAACAGCTGTCCGGGAAGACCCAGCGTCTCAATAATTTCCCTGCTGTACTCGCCCGTCTTGGCGCCGATCATCCCGCCTGTCGTCGCATTGGTATACTCATGACTCTTTACCCCGCAAAGACGATACATCAGGTATTCCGGGATCATTTCAAAATCCGTCGCTTCCTGAAGGCGTCCTGCTTTGCTGTCTGCATACAGCTGATACACCGTATTGAAGGGCTGGAACTGAATTCCCGTGCGGCGGTAGAGCTCCGAAAATGGCATCCGTTCATGCACCTCAGGAATGACGTCCTTTGTGCGTCCGTCCCGGTATGCATAGCAGGGAAGGATCGGTTCGTCTCCCTTTAAAAGGACATAATCGACTCCCCACGTATCAATGGACAGGCTCTCTATCTCAGAGGATTTTGTCATTGCCTCCTCGATTCCACGCCTGACATGCATCTCAAGTGCCTCAATGTCCCAAATGAGATGTCCGTCCACTTCCTTTACGCCATTCGGAAAGCGGTATACCTCCTCTGTTTCGATTCCGTGATCGGTTAAACGTCCCAGAATATGCCGTCCTGAGGATGCGCCAATGTCGATGGCCAGAAATTGTGTCATATGAAAAACTGCCTCCTTTCTGCCTATAGTATAGTCAGAAAGGAGGCAGCATTCAACAACGCCAGTTGATAAAAAACCGTCCTTATTTGCAGTCGCGAAAATGCTTCGGGCTCTGCCCGAAGCGGGTAAGAAAAAGCCGATGAAAATAGCTGCTGTTCTCATATCCAATGAGCCTTGCAATCTCCTCTACCGGGATATCGGTTTCCCTTAAGAACCAGGCCGCCTGTGAAAGCCGTTTTTCCTGCAAAAGCTCCGTATAGGTATGTCCCGTCCGCGCCCGGACCATTCGCGAAAGTGCAGTCATATCGTAATGTGTCAAATGAGACAGTTCTCTGAGAGATCCGTCCTGATAATGATCTTCAATATAACGCAGAGTCCGTACCAGAATTTCCTCGTCCTGACTTGCAAACCGCAGTGCCTCGGTATGTTCCATGAGCTCGGCCATCAGCAGGCCCATCGTCATTTGATAGATGCCCCGCTTGTTTCCTGCATCCATGATCATGGTCCATACCAGGTTTTCAATGAGATTCTGTACAGGAAGAACGTCCGCCACCTGGAAATACAGATAACCGGCTGAAACATTCCCACTCAGGCAGTCCAGAATAAACCGTCTCAGCGGAGTTTCCTCATTTCCAAGAAATGAGAGAATGGACTGGAAGAACACCGGCTTGACAATCAGGTTGACCGCAATGTCGCTTTCCGATGCCGGTTCAATCTCCTGTCTTGCATTCTGACCCAGCATCAGCAGTTCGCCCTGATGAAGTTCAATGCGCGTCCCGTTGATAATGTGTTTTGTTGTCCCCTGACACATGTACACCATTTCAACATAATCATGGGTATGTTCAGGAAAGTGGACAAATCGTGTATGCGGCCGAATGGTAATCTGTTTTCCCTCTTCAAGCAGCTTGCTGCCCGTAATGATGTCATGACTGCCGTCCATATACAGGCCTTTATCAATGGTCTTCCTCCCGGAAAGAAACTCACGTTCCTCTCCGGTAATGGCAGAAAGCGATTCTATGATCCGACTGTCCATTTTCCCTCCATCTTTCTGAGACCGTGTACATGGCGTAGGCTCAGTCAATCCATGCATGATTCCTCAGTTCAGACATTCCACCTCATGCCGGCCGGATTTCGCCACTTTAACCAAGGCGCTCCTCAAGATAGTCCCTGACTGCCCCAAGATCCGGCAAAATAATCTCTGCCATGTCATTCATTTCCTCTGTAGGTGGCAGCAGATCAGGAACCATGATGGGATGCAGGCCCGCAGCTTTTGCGCTGCGGATACCATTATATGAATCCTCTACTGCATAGGTCCTTTCGGGATCGGCCCCAAGTGCTTCTGCACTCTTTATGTAGATTTCCGGATCCGGCTTTCCACGCTCGACCTGATCCCCGCAAAGAATGCTATCAAAGCACTCTCTGATCCTTGCTCTTTCAAGCTGTCGCAGAACCTTTTCCCGGTTCGTTGAGGAGGCAAGGGCTGTTCGAATTTCCCGTTCCTTAAGCCAGCCAAGCAGTTCGAGGACATAGGGCTTGAGCGGGACCTCGCCACGCTCAACGCACCCATTGTAGACATCCTCATAGTTCTTTCGGAATTCATCATATTCGAATCCCTCATACCCTGAAAATCGTCTGGTCAGAACCTCCCGTGCTTTTCTTGTATTGGCGCCGGTAATTTCGAGCATCGCCGGCTTCAGTTCGGAATCCGGAATCCCAAGCTCCGTCGCCACCACACGCCAGCAGCGTTTACTTACCCTCTCTGAATCAAAAATCACGCCATCCATGTCAAAGATGACTGCATCTATTTTCATCCCTCGTCTTCTCTCCTGATCCTCTCATCCGGGAAATCTCCGGATCCCTGCACGCCTGACGGAAAGTCAGTCGTCCAGGTTCTCACCGTTGGTCTCCATGATCTTCTTATATGCATAGCAGCTGTCCTTAATGGTTCTTTCCTGAGTATCATAATTGACATGTACAAGACCAAACCGCTGCGTATAGCCCATCTTCCACTCGAAGTTATCAAAGAAGCTCCAATAGAAGTATCCGGCGACCTCCGTTCCTTCCTCTGCTGCCCGTCTTAATCCGCGAAGATATTTTTTCACATAATCAATGCGTGCCTCATCATGAATATGCCCATTGACGACCACATCATGACAGCTCATCCCATTTTCCGTGATGAGAATCGGCGTCTTATAGCGTTCGTAGAGGAACTTTGCTCCCCAGTAGAGGGAATCCGGAACCACCGGCCAGCCCATCAGGGTACGTTCAATGCCGATGCGATGCGGAACCATTTCAAAGCCATACGCATTATCCGCCGCGCGAACCATATTGGACGTATAAATGTTCTGCCCATAGAAGTCAAGTGGCTGATGAATGAGAGCCAGATCCTTTTCCCATCCCTTGGGCAGGTACTGCTCTAAATGCACAAGAGCCGATTCCGGATATTTGCCCAGCATCGCAGGATCCGAAAACCACGCCGCATTCCAGAGAAATCCCTCCGGTGGCACGGTAAAATAGGCTTTCCTGGCTGCATCAATGTCCTGCTGCGAATTGGTGCAGGGAACCATGGGATTGGCACAGGGCGCATACCCAATATGCACATCCGGCACAAGCTCTCTTAAAATCTTCGCTGCCTGGCCGTGGCATTTCAAGAGAATATGGCTCATCCGCACAAGATCCCGTTTCCCCATCTTCACTGCCGGTGCATGCTCAACACGATCATATCCAAGGCCCAGGATGCACTGCGGTTCATTGATCGTAAAGTAATCCTTCACGCGGTCACCCAGGGTTTTGGCAATCAGGGTGACATATTCGGAAAACCACTCGACCATCTGTTCGTTGTTCCAGGCGCCCCGCTCATGAATTGCCCGGGGCAGATCCCAGTGATACAGTGTACAGAAAGGACGGATGCCGTTTTCCAGCATACAGTCAACCATATCACTGTAGAATTTGAGACCGGCCTCGTTCACTTTGCCTGTTCCCTCCGGCAGGACTCTCGGCCACGAAATGGAAAAGCGATAGTTCCTGATGCCCATTTGGGCCATCAGGGCAATGTCCTCCCGAAATCTGTGATAGTGATCGCAGGCAACATCTCCTGTTCCCCCATCTTCAATAAAGCCTTCCCGATCATGCGTCAGGTCATCCCAGATGGACGGGCCTTTTCCATCCTCATTCCAGGCGCCCTCAATCTGGTAAGATGCGGTTGCCGTTCCCCAAAGAAAATCCTTTGAAAATCCCATTTGTCATTTCTCCTCCCGTACAGTTTATTCGTATGTTTATCGAAATGAATGCAAAAAAGCCATCATCATCCTCTAACTAAGGATAATTCCCGTCTTTTCTGCAGGTATACCATGTTGATTTGCAGAGCAGTTTTGCTAAGCAATTTCTATTCTCTCAGAGCCATCACTGAGAAAATGTTCATTTCTTCTCTTGGCCTGAACAGTCATTCATTTTCCCTCGAGATTATACAACAGTGGCCATGGGAATACAACAGCAAAATAGTGCATATTATCATCTGCACATGCAAATTCACACAACACAAAAAAGCATCGGAAATCCGATGCTTGACAAAGCAGTTAAAATGCATATAATAATAGGTGAAGAGCAACGCATGACGGCTGCTCCTCAAAGATTGGTATATTTTTTTGTGATCAAAAGATCGCAAAAACTACCGTCACTTGCTGGAGTGGCGGTTTTTTTCGTTGCGATCTTCTGACTTTTTGTATTTTCTCGTTATCCGAATCGTTACGGTAAACGGGCCAATATGAAAAGTAATAGTAATCGGCAACGCCTGCGCCTCCTTTCGGTCAGCGTAGGAGCAAGCCGCCAAGCCTGCGTCGCTCTTCATAGAGCATCCTGTCTTTGTGTCAAGCGCCATATTGTGCCAACACAAAAAACGATGCTTGACAAAGCAGTTAAAATGCATATAATAATAAGTGAAGAGCAACGCATGACGGCTGCTCCTCAATGAATTGTGTTTAAGTGATCAAAAGATCGCAAAAACAATCGTCGGCTGCTCCTCAATTAATCGTTTATAAATGCAGTCAGAAGACCGCAAAAACCGTCACTTGTCGGAGTGGCGGTTTTTTTGCGGTCTTCTGACTTTTTATCTTCTCGTTATCCGAATCGTCATTTGAAATGCTGCTTGAAAAGATTATCTGTTTCACGGCCATATTCTCTTGACAACATAGATGGAATCCTGCATAATTGACACAACGAGAATTCGGATGGAAATCGCAATTCTTTTAATATGCCCTGTCTTATCCCCGGGAAAACCCATTTCACAAACAGGACTTCTCTCCCCGGAGATGTCCGAAATCAAACGGAGGTCAATTGCCATGAATGAAACACCGGTTTGTCGGGTTGCCTTTATCGGCTCCGAATGCTACCCCTTCATCAAAACAGGCGGTTTGGGCGATGTAATGTATGCCCTGCCTCGTGCTCTCATTAAGCAGAACTGCGACGTTCGTGTCATCCTTCCCTATTACAGCTGCATTCCTCAGAAATACAGGGAGCAGACAACGGATTTAGGACATTTTTCCATGTACCTGTGTCAGGACGGACGTGAATTCTACGTTGGGGTCAAGCAGCTTGATCTGGATGGCGTCACCTATTATTTCATCGACAATGAAGACTTTTTCAGTTGGGGCAATCCATATACGGATCTGGTCCAGGATATCCCAAAATACTGCTTCTTCTCAAAGGCATCTCTTGCCGTACTCAACTATCTGAACTGGAATCCTGATATCATCCACTGCCACGACTGGCAGGCGGGTCTTGTTCCGGTTTATCAGAAGACCCTGTTTTCGGATACGAAAATCCGTCACGCAAAGACAATCGTCACCATCCATAACCTTCGCTTCCAGGGCATTTACGGAGCACCGCATATTCAGTATTGGTCCGGCCTTCCCGCGAGCGTCATCTATGACTATGCGAATCTTCGTCATGGTGAGAGAGATGCGAACATGTTCAAAGGCGGACTCGCATATTGTGACAGCATCACTACCGTCAGCAATACATATGCCGAGGAAATCCAGACGCCTTTCTATGGTGAAAACCTCGACTCACATCTCCGGTATCACAGTGCCAAGCTGAGCGGCATTGTAAACGGCATTGATGTTGACATTTGGAACAGCAGCACGGATGGGCTGCTGGCCGCCACTTATAACGCGGATGATGTTCTTGAGAAAAAGCCGATCAATAAACGTGCCCTTCAGGAAAGACTGGGGCTTGAGCAGGATGATGGAAAATTCCTGATTGGCATCGTCTCCAGGCTGACGGATCAGAAGGGGCTTGATCTGATCAATGCAATCATGCCGGAGCTGATGGGCGGAAACATCCAGATTGCCGTTCTTGGAACCGGCGATCCCCGCTATGAGGATTCTTTCCGGTATTATGAACAGGCCTATAAGGGAAGCGTCTGCGCCTACATTCAATACAATGAAGAGCTGGCGCATCAGATGTATGCCGGCTGTGATGCGCTCCTCATTCCCTCCCTTTTTGAGCCCTGCGGCCTTACGCAGCTCATCGCCATGCGCTATGGCACGGTTCCCATCGTCCGCGAAACCGGCGGTCTCAAGGATACCGTTCGTCCATACGATGAGACGATCAACGAGGGCAACGGCTTTACCTTTGACCGCTATGAAGCCGGACTGCTCCTTGACGCCATTCGCCGCGCCAACTGGCTCTATGAGAACGATCATGAGCGCTGGAATCAGATGATTCTTCGCGATATGTACAAAGATGTTTCCTGGGAGAATTCTGCCAAACAGTATCTGGATCTCTATCAGGCACTTCGCGGATAAATGTCACATTTCTGCTCCGGTCCCAGGACCGGAGCTTTTTTCTTTTCGGCGCCAGGCAAGTCCTCCATTTGTCTTTCCTCAGCCTTCCTGCGAATGCTGCTTTCCCTCAAATCTGCCTGTTTGTATTTTCATGGAAGGAGTGATACAATAAGCGCACATCAATGACCTGAGATATTGAAAAGAGGTTCCTGTCCATTGAAATATATTTCTTTCCTTTTTCTCCTCCTTCTTTCCCTGTACACCTGCTCCGTCGCTGAGCAATTGTCCCTTGAGGAAATGCTCGCAGCCGAGGATGTCCAGCAGTACAGTGATGCCTCTTCTGTACCCGCCGGTGAGTCCACGGTTCGCAGTGCATGGATTGATGAGATGATTGAACTCTCAGAAAGTCTTTACAGGAAGGCAGCAGGAAAACCACAGCGGGCCCAGTACAGCGGCGATATTTACATCTGCAAAAACTATACCGTCAATCTGTTTCGCGAAACCGCCGGAAAGTATCGCATGGCGGCCTATCCGGATGTTCCCCTGATCATCCCGAATAACCAGAAGAAGGAAAACTGTCTCCCTTACAATTATGGCATTGAATGGGAAGAGCGATCTCCTGAGGAGGGAAATCCCTTCTATGCTGCCGCTACGTTTCGATATGATGATTCCCTCAGCAAGGCACAGAATGAGGAAAACGCCATGGCCTTTATGCGTCAGGTCCGGAAAGGCGATTTTTTCCAGATGTCTGCAGACTATTATTATGGAATCGGGGCACACAGCCTGGTCTTTATTGCAGACTATGATCCGGATACAGATATGGTCCACTGGACGGATTCCAATATGAAGGGGGAAACAAAGAACGGCGAACGCTATGCCTATATCCAATTTGACGCCGAGAAAGAAATTGCCTGGTTTGTCGATGCCTTCTGCCATAAAAAAAGAGGCGCAACGCTGTACCGCTTAAGGGATGATATCATCCTTGCAAACTGATAGAAAATCGTCCTCCCCTGTCAACAGACAAAGGAGGACGATTTTTGTTTTCAAACCTCTGAAGGTTTATCGATCACAAAGGAAGCTGCAAAATCCAAGGTCATACTCGACGATCTCTGTTCCGTGCATTTCAGCCTTTTGTCCCTGCAATTTACCTTGGAGAATGTCCTCGGCACCCGATTTCAGTTTCGGAATGATGTCGGGCAGAATTGGAAAATCTGCATGAGACGGCCAGATCTCATCAAAGCGATCCAGATAGGATTCAAGATGCTCAAGGCTGCTGATGTATGTTTCCATATTCCGGTGACTGCCAAACATGAAGATCCGACCATGTTCCTGAATGGGATCGCCGCTGATCAATACCCGATTTTGAATATCCAGCAGCGCAATGCTTCCCGGGGTATGGCCCGGCAGATGAATGATTTCAAGCACACGTCTGCCAAGATCAAGAGTGTCGCCCTCAACAACAGGTATCATCTGTCCGGACTTTCCCCATCTTGCATAGACAGAGGCCTCATCCGGATGCATATAAAACACATCAAACTGCTCATTGCTCCCAATGTGATCCCTGTCTGCATGTGTATTGAGAAGAGAGATCGGCAGCTGTGTGAGCTGCATTGCTATTTCCTTTGCATTGTCAACTCTCATTCCGGAATCAATCAGCAGTGCCCGCTCCGTTCCGGTCAGCAGGAAAAAGCGCACTCCGCTGTCCTCAATCCGCCATGAATTCTCATTGATCCTGATCACATCATATTCCATGGTTTCCCTCTTTTCTGGCATATATCCTCCGATTTTCAGTACCATTATCCCGCTATAGAAGAATCTTACAGAACTCCCGGGAAAAGACGGCGTATTTTCGGAGGAAGCCACTCGGCTTACAGAAGTTTCAGATTGTCAAAATCATTCTTATGCCATCCCTGATCAAGTGCCCATTCAAGGCTTTCCGAACGGGTCATGTCCTTCTCGCTGTAGTCATCCCCATCATTTTCGGGACTATACATCGGATATCTCGACGGCGAAGATCCCTCACGGACAACGAGGTCCGCCGGGAAATCCATAAACTCCATAAAATCACTATACCCGTATACGCCGCCGACATCCTCGATCAGCATGTCGCCATCTGCGGCAATCATGACCGGGTAGAGTTTTTTCTGGACTTTTGTAATGGCTTTCCCGAGTGTCTTTTCATCAATGACCCCGTCTTTAAGCAGATCGCTGCAGCCTCTGCTCGTGGTGACATCAAATGACCAGCCATCGCCAAAGTCATATCGATAGAGCATAATGTCCACAAAAGGCTTCGGCAGCAGCTGCTTTTTGGCCTTTATTGCCGCATTGATCTCTTCCTGGGTGTACATCTGAGGCTGAACAAGTTCCGGCGTTTTTGCAATCTTTTTGTAATCCACGTCATACGTAAGTCCATCCTCTGCGGGTGCAATTGCACAGTTAAGAGGCAGACGCTTGATTATGTCGATCAGCGAATAGTTGACAAGCTCAAGTCCTCCCGCAAGGTCCATATCACCCAGCTTTACTGCAGTGGCTTTCATCGCATTTTTATCTTTTTCCTTGCACCGGATGAGCTTTGTCGGCCACATATTCTGATCCTCCCACTCGACATATGGCACAGTCGTAGGATCAAACCCGAGGCTCTCCTTTGTAAAGTAGGTCCCTCTCATACTGTCCATGTACTGATTTTGCGGATCCTTCGCCGCTTTCTCATGCACGTAGGAAAGATGATAATAGACCTGATCCATTTTGTACTCTTTGCGAACTTCCTGACAATCTTTAAGCAAATCTCCCTCATATGTGTATGGGCCTACATATTTCTGCCTGAAATCAACATATCCCCCAAAAAATCTGTCCATGTTAAATGGCACTCCAAACCCCTTTTCACCTTCGGTAAAAATAATGCCTTGAAGCGCAAGGAGATTTTCAAAAGAAGCCCCTACAATTTTCTCTGCATCTTCCTGATAAATATTGAATCCATACGTATGCGAATCATAAAAGCCTACAGCACGCTGGATGGCGCAATGGAGTGCCGAGAGAGGCATGTTCGCCGGAACAAGCAGATCCCTCGAAATGCTTCCTCCCCGTTTTACACCCGCATATCTGGTCAGTTTTTCCTGAGTCTCTTTATCCGGAATTCTGAGTGTAATATGGACCCTGAGGATGTTGGATGGAAGTGTAGATGATACAATAGCTGCCATGTTATTCTCTCTCCTCTTCAAACTGCATTCTTTGATTTATCAACCGTCTGCTCCTATACAAGTACATTGGCATTTGTTGCTTTGCCGTGCACCTGCTTTCTGATGAAACCAACGCTTGCTCGATGGGCATGGTCCCTCACAGCAACCATTTTGCACACGATGGTCAGAGCTGCTAAAAACGTTAGGCCTTTACGCCCTATTGGTTATTCGTCGCCGGTCTGCTTTTGCTGCGCATTTGCCCGCTGAGCTGCCCGCTCGGCCGCACGGTCATATGCCTGCTGATAAAAGATCTCCTGTGAGGAGATTGCCGTTTCCCCAGGCATACGGCGTACATACTTTCCGTTTTCATCCATCACTCTCGCCTGAACATTGTCGGAAAGCATCAGGTTAAAATTCGTGAGAATCTGATTTCGAATTGCTGCATCATATACCGGAACAGCAACCTCAACCCGCTTCAGTGTATTTCGCGTCATGAGATCCGCCGAGGCAAGATAGATCCGGCTGGTTTCGCCCTTTCCGAATATGTAAATCCGGGAGTGCTCAAGGAAGCGGCCAACAATGGAGATGACCTGAATATGCTCTGTATATCCCGCAATTCCCGGCTTAAGACAGCAGATTCCGCGTACAATGAGATCGATTTTAACCCCTGCCTGGCTGGCCTCCACCATCTTTTCCATCAGGGTACGGTCTGTGAGTGAGTTGATCTTAAAACCGATATAGGCCTCCTCGCCGTTTTTCGCTTTTTGAATCTCCTCATCCATCATTTGAAGCAATCGGTTCTGCAAGCAATGCGGTGCGACAAGAAGATTCCTTCCATCCTCAACGGTTTCTCCCATGGACAGACGGTTGAACACCTCATTTGCATCCTCTCCGATGCGCGGATCGGCTGTGATGAGGCAATAATCCGTATAAATTCTTGCCGTCTTTTCATTATAATTTCCCGTGCCGATCTGGGTATAGTACGCGGTCTCCCCTTTTTCTCTGCGAGTGATGAGGCAAAGCTTGCTGTGAACCTTATACCCATCCAGTCCATAGATCACATTGCAGCCGGCTTCCTCAAGCTGCCTTGACCATTCGATGTTGTTTTCCTCATCAAAGCGCGCCTTGAGCTCAACCAGAACCAGGACCTCTTTCCCATTTTCGGCTGCATCACAGAGCGCTTCCACAATCTTCGAATGCTTGGCTACCCGGTAAAGCGTCATCTTGATGGAGACGACATCATCATCCTCGCCGGCTTCCTGCAGCATATCAAGGAATGGATTCATGCTTTCAAACGGATAGCTTAGCAGCTTATCTCCTTCCCGGATCTGGGCCAGAATGGAACGTCCGGGCTCAAACATGGCAGATCTCTGTGGCACCCGTCTCGGATAAAAGAGCTCCGAACGCTGACGCAGCTCATCCTGTATCTTGAACACAAAGGACAGGTCAAGGGGCGTATCGCTCTTGAACACGTATTTCTTTTTGACATTCAGCTCCTTGCAGAGGCGCTCAATGAGTTCGTTGTTCAGCTGTCTCGAAAGTTCAATCCGCACCGGTGCCAGACGCTTACGGCGTTTCATCAGCTCCGCCATAAACTCCCGGTAATCGTGTTCCTCATCGTAGAGCGCATCTGCATCAATATCGGCATTTCTTGTCACCCTTGCCAGCGACTTGGACTTTATATAATATCCCGGAAATACCTTATAGATGAAGTGCAGGATCAGCTCCTCCACCAGAACATACCGTTTTACCGCACTGCCCACCTCAATAAGCCTCGGGAAAACCCCGGCAATACAGGGGACGATACCCAGACGGTCACGGCCGTTTTTCCGTTCAAGTTCGACAACTGCATAGATGTCTTTTCCTTTTAAAAAGGGAAAAGGCTGTCTGGGCTCAACGATAATCGGGGAAATCAGCGGTGCAATCTGTGAGTCAAATACCCGTTCCAGCTTCTCGCTGTCCTGGCGTCCAATCTTCCTGAAATCGACAATATGGATACCCTGCTCAGCAACAAGCTCCATCAGCTGATTATAACAGGCGTTTTTCCGCTTTCCGAGATCCGATACCTCCTTCAGGATCGCATCAATCTGCTCTTTCGCTGTCATGCCAGTCTTATTGTCCCGGTTCTTCGGGGATGCCCGATCCTGGTCCACCAACGATCCTACCCGAACCATGAAGAATTCATCCAGGTTTGTCTGATAAATCGACATAAAAGAAAGACGCTCACAAAGGGGCACTCGTGAATCCTCTGCTTCTTCCAGAACTCTTGTATTGAATTTGAGCCAGGAAAGCTCCCGGTTCTCCATCAATTGAACCTCTTCTGTTTTTCGGTTTTTGGATTCTTTATCTGCCATACATCCCGTTCCTTTCCGTTTTGTCTTTCTATTATACCTGAAGTTTTCAATTCAAACCATACAAACCGTGCAATTTTTACAGAAAGGTTCCAAAGTGTCAAAAAAATCCCTGCATTTCTGCAGGGAGATGGATTATGCCTTTGCCTTGCCCTGATTTGCAACCTTGTTCATCTTGGCGGCAACCGCTTCCGGATCACCCAGGAAGGTCTTGCCAACCAGATTGAGGTTTTCATCAAGATCATAGACCAGCGGGATGCCGGTGGGCAGATTCACCTTGGCAATCTCTTCCGGTGTCAGCTTCTCAAAATACATCACGAGAGCACGCAGGCTGTTTCCGTGAGCAGCGATCAGCACACGCTTGCCCGCTGCGATCTGCGGACGAATCTCGGTCTCATAATACGGAACCGTACGCTCAATGGTCTTCTCAAGGCTCTCACCGAGAGGAAGAACCGCGGGATCAATGCCACGATACTGCTCGAGCTTGGCAGGATTGCGGGGATCATCTGCCTCAAGTGCCGGCGGGCAGATATCGTAGGAACGGCGCCAGAGGCGTACCTGCTCCTCACCGTACTTCTCTGCAGTCTCGGACTTGTTCAGTCCCTGGAGAGCGCCGTAATGACGTTCGTTCAGCTGCCATGCCTTTTTGACCGGCAGCCATGCACGATCCATCTCATCCAGAGCAAAATTCAGCGTATGAATGGCACGCTTCAGATAGGATGTATAGCAAAGATCGAAATCAAGTCCGGCTTCCTTCATCAGAACGCCAGCTGCCTTTGCCTCAGTTACACCGGTTTCGGAAAGCTCAACATCGGTCCATCCGGTAAAGCGATTCTCAAGATTCCATGCGCTCTCGCCATGACGAATCAAAACAAGTTTCATGAAAATTTCCTCCTCAATTCATGTTGCAGATGAGAGCAGACCGCATCCCTTTACGCAATCTGCATCCCTTAAGCCTGCTTATTATTGCATGTTTCAAATTTACTGTCAAGACAGCACTTGCGTGGTTCGCACAATCCTTTCGATTTTTTTCAAAAAGGGGGTTGACAGAAAGTGAGGGCCCCTTTATAATACTGTTAGTTCGAGCTAACAATGCCCGAACAAATTTCGGACAAGATGTTAGGTTTTACTAACCAGAGGATGCTATGACCATTTCTGAAGCCATCATTGAGTATTGCTCGCCGACTTTAGCAGGCATCAAAGTTGGAAGTCTGTTTGGACTTACTCCGGAGGATCCTGTCACTTTCTGTCAGGAAGCCGAAGCCATCAGCCGTTCATTTGAGGAAAAGGGGATTCGTCTTGATCTGATTCCCTCTGCCAACGGACGATATCTCTGTTATCTGTATCGTCCTGCTCAACTGCAGCTGCTGCTTTCCTCTCCGGAAATAAGGGCGTTCCTCACAGAACAGGATTATAATGAGGATACACCGATCCTCCCCTGCCTCTATCAGCGACTTTCCATTCATGAGGAATTCCCGCATGAGATTGGCATTTTTCTTGGCTATCCACTCTCTGATGTGAAAGCGTTCATCGAAAACCGCGGATACAACTGCCTTTGCTGCGGCTGCTGGAAAGTCTATTCCAACGTTGCAGACGCCCGCGCACAGTTTGATCGCTGCAAGAAATGTACGCGTCAATATAAATTGATGTTCAGAAACGGCTATACCATTCAGGACCTGGCAGTCGCCGCATAAAGCGGCTATTGCTTTAAAAATATCAAAATGGAGGATGTACCACTATGAAATCTGCTGTTGTCTATTGGAGCGGAACAGGCCATACCGAGGCTATGGCAAAGGCCATTGCCGAGGCCGCAGGCGCGGATCTTTTTACCGCAGGAGAATTCACCGCACAGAAAGCCGGGGAATATGACCGCATCGCATTCGGCTGCCCGTCAATGGGTGCCGAGGAGCTTGAGGATACCGAATTTGCACCGATGTTTGAGAGCTGCAAACCCGTACTGACCTCCAAGCAGATTGCGCTCTTTGGCTCCTGGGGCTGGGGCGCAGGTGCCTGGATGCAGACCTGGGAGCAGGACTGCGCCGATGCAGGCATCACGCTGTTTGCAGATAGCGTCATCTGTCAGGAAGAACCGGATGCGGATGCTCTGGCTGCCTGCGCCGCATTGGGCGAAAAAATGCACTAATTCCAATCTCCCCCTGGTGTGAAACACGAAAAAGACCTGCGTTCGCAGGTCTTTTTCGTCTATACCGTAATATGAAGGATATTAATCAGGAAGATCCATGCAAGCCCATAGAAGGTGACCACAGCCACAAGGTCGTTAATTGTCGTGATGAGCGGCCCGGAGGCAACCGCCGGATCCACATGAATCTTGTGGAAAAACATGGGAATGATCGTCCCGCCGACACCGGAAATGAACATGGCCAATGTCAGTGCCGCGCCGATGCACAGGGAGATTTCAAAGGATTCCGTCCACCCCACATGTTTCCCGATATGAATATATATGCCGCAGAACACAAGGGCCATGAGACCAAGAACCAGTCCGTTGCAAAGGGCAACCCGTGCTTCCTTGATCACCAGATGGCGCTTCTGTTTCCCGGTCAGCTCCTCATCCGAGAGCACGCGGATCGTGACCGCCAGCGACTGCGTCCCACAGTTTCCCGCCATATCCAGTACCAGAGACTGGAACGCAACCAAAATAGTCAGCGCCGTCATCACCGGTTCAAATATGCCAACAACCGAGCTGACACAAAGGCCCAGACCCATCAGAATGACAAGCCACACAAGCCGCTTTTTCATGCTCTCAATCAGCGGCTCATTGAGATCTTCCTCTGCCGTCAAACCTGCCAGTTTTGCATAGTCCTCACTCAGTTCGTCATCCACGACTTCAACGAGGTCTGTCGATGTGATGACACCAAGGAGCACATGCTCGCGGTTCAGTACCGGTATGGAGTCCTCACTGTAATCCTTGAGGTCCTCAATACACTCATGAACCGTCTCATTGTCATAGACAAAGGGGTATGAGGTGACAACCAGATCATCCAGGTCATCAAATTCTCTTGCGATGATCAGGTCCTGAAGCGAAATGGCTCCGTAAAACGTTCCATCCTTGTTCAGTACATAGATCGTCTGCAGATTGTCATTGTCTGCCGCCTGACGCACCAATGCACGCATCGCCTGCTTGACAGAAAAGCCACGCGTAATCGAAATGTAATTGGTGGTCATCTTGCTTCCGATCTCGTCCTCATCATAGGACTGGATCAGATTGATATCCCGCCGGCTGTCCTCATCCATCCGTTCAAGGATCGCACTTTGCTGCTCCTCGTCGAGATCTTCAAGGAAGTCAACGGCATCGTCGGCGTCCATGTTTTCAACAATGTCTGCCGCTTTTTCAATATCGAGTTCAGCAACAAACTCCGCCGGATCCTCAAGGTATGCAAAGACCTCGGATACCTCATCATCGCCAAGCAGACGGTACAGCCGCATACGCTGCTCCCTGCTGAGGAGCGGCAGAATTTCTGCAATATCATTCGCATGATAATTGGCCAGCTGTTCCTGTTTTTCCGCAACATCGATATCGCTGTGAAGCATCTTAATCAGTTGCTCCGCATAATCCGGATGCTCCATTTTTACATCCGGATTTTCTCTTTTTTCGTCGATTTCATTCATGGCGCATTCCCTCCCAAAATTCAGTTTGCCCACTGATCCTTTTGGTATAGGCCGCGTACAGATGTCCGCTTTATGAGATCATACGGCAGCTAAGCGGCACATCACATAAGTCGTGACCTGTACTGTCCTGACCGTCCACTTAGCTCACCTCTCTTTCATTACTCGGGCAATTTATTATAAACGCAAATGCAGTTTCATACAAGTTAAAAATTCGAAAGCCCTCTGCCAATCGTCCTCATGTGTTTTCTGTTCATATCATTCCGAACCGCTTTCCATATCAATTGCGCCCATCTGAGATTCACGGCTGACATTTCGTCACATGATGCCTTCCTCCAGTCAAAAAAATCCTCTGGCAATTTGCCAAAGGATTTCATATGGTTTACTCAGTGATCATTCCCTGTATATGGCCTTATTTCGATAGCCTTACTCAGCTGCATACTTGGCTGCACCAAGTCCAGCAATGCGTCCAAAGACGACAAAATCACATACTGCGTTGCCGCCGATGCGGTTCCCGCCATGCACGCCACCGGTGGTTTCACCTGCAGCAAACAAACCGGGAATGACCTCACCCTTGGTATCAATCACCTGAGCGTCACTGTTGATCTTGATTCCACCCATTGTGTGATGGATGCCAGGAGCGATCTGAATGGCATAGAACGGAGCTGTGCTGAGATCATCATCCATGCCATTATTGCGTCCGAACTCCTCGTCGACGCCCTTGGCAACAGCCGCGTTCCAGACCTCCATGGTCTTAACAAAGCTTTCTACCGCTTCGCCCTTCAGCCCCATATTCTCTGCCAGCTCCTCATAGGTTGCTCCCTGAGCTGCCATGCCTTTATTGATATACTCCTGAGCAGACTTGTTGTGATCAACCAGATTCTGATCG
>JAFUZM010000118.1 GCA_017476605.1 Clostridia bacterium | reverse complement strand
GATGATTCTCCTTTGATTGAAATGTCGATGGGTTAACAGTGAATGGTCAAACGGACTGCGGAATCTGTCCGATTAGACCGTGGTGTAGATGCGGAGCTTGTGGCCGGCGACGATCTTGTCGGGATCGGCGATGCCGTTCCACTCAATCAGCTGGCTCTTGGTGACACGGAAGCGATTGGCGATCTTGGTGATGGTGTCGCCACGGACGATGGTGTAAGAGATCCAACGGGCCTGACGGGCGCCACCGGCAGCCTCGGCCATTTCATTTTCGTTCAGCTCAACAGCTTTGAATTCCTCGTTCATGATGATTCTCCTTTGATTGAAATGTCGATGGGTTAACAGTGAATGGTCAAACGGACTGCGGAATCTGTCCGATTAGACCGTGGTGTAGATGCGGAGCTTGTGGCCGGCGACGATCTTGTCGGGATCAGCGATGCCATTCCACTCGATCAGCTGGCTCTTGGTGACATGGAAGCGATTGGCGATCTTGGTGATGGTGTCGCCGCGGACGATGGTGTAAGAGATCCAACGGGCCTGACGGGCGCCACCGGCGGCCTCGGCCATTTCATTTTCGTTCAGCTCGACAGCTTTGAATTCTTCGTTCATGGTAATTCTCCTTTGTTTTTGTTTTACATTTGTTTATACGAATGTGTTACAAACCTGGCAGGAAAATCTTAAAAGATTTTCAGTTTTCTTTTCTCAAGGCAGTGCTCGCTGCCTTTCATCTGTTTATACGAGAAACCGACAGGGCTGGCAGCAGGTCTTGAACATTTTTCTGACTTTTTTTCGCCTGACCCGGGAAAGAATCAGAGAGGCTCTTTGCCGTAATATGCCTGCGCGGCGACCATCTTGGAAAGGAATAAGAGAGTAGAACAATCGCTGTCCTGCCAGATACGCCGGTTTCTGGGCTCTGCAAAGAGAAGGTAGCCGTAGGTTTCCTGCTCAATGCCGATGCGGACAACAAGAAGCGTCTCGATTTCAAGCTTCATGAGGACGGAATAGAACTGAGGACAGGAACCTGCAATTTCCTCAATGGTATTCGTGGTGAACATGTCGTCGTTCATGATGTTCTTGATGTCGGATACCGGTTCACAGATATCCGGATTGCGAACGGAACGAAGGACATTGCTTTGCCCGATATAGTAAAGATCGGAAACCCTGAGATCTTCCATCAGGATCGGGGTCACGGAGCTGAGACGGTTCACAAGTCCGGGCACCATTTCGAATTTGCGGACCATGCTGTGCATGGTATCGTAAAGCGTTCCCTTCGAGAGTTTTTTGATTTCAATGTTCTTATGTTTTGCTTCAACGTAGATGATGTAACAGTTCCGGCCCTTTGTCTTTCCGCGGTAGAGCGTCTTGTCAATCAAGGCAAACAGGTCGTCATAAGTGGTTGCATCATCCGGGAACGTGGCACAGCCAATGGTCGCCGTAATGAATGGGCTGCATCCGTCAAGCTCGACATTCCTCCGTAAAACGCTGCTCTCATAAAGCTCATTACAGAAGGCCTTCTTGTCATCATAGGCGATATCACGCAGATTGATGAAGAGCAATTCATCCCCGCCAAAACGGCCGGCAACGCCAAAGCCAGTCAGAAAAGAGGCAAGGTCGCTTGAAATGCAGGCCAGGACCCCATCACCGGCACTATGACCGTAGGTATCGTTGACATACTTGAAGTTGTCAAGATCCATCATGCCAAAGGTAAAGGGGATGCCTCGATTCATCAGGTCATGGGCAAAACCGAGCATGTATTTTCGCGAAACAACCCCGGTCAAGGGATCGAGAATGGTATCAATGGAAGTTTGATTCAGAATTTCAGCAAAATAAGGATATTGCATGAGTTTATCTTTTGAATACATGGGACATTCCTTTCACCGAAAACAGATAAACAGCAGTAACCAGAGCATTCACAAAGTATGATGATTAAAATCAGTATTAAGTGACATGCAACAGTATACCAAAAGTCAGAAGAAAATTCCATTGAATCTGAAAAAGCTTACAAAAAAACCTGCATTTTTTTTCGAAGCAGCTCGATGGCTTTCTGATGGCGCAGCTTCACGGCACCGTAGCTGAGGTGCATCATCTCGGCAACCTGGGTGAGGGGATATCCCTTGGAATAGTGGAGGACGATGATCCCCTGCAGTTCCTCCGGAAGAGCGGTAAGGGCATCTGCAAGTGCGCCCAGGGTTTCCTCCTTCAGAATGGAGTCATCAATCTCCGAATCCATGGGAAGGTCCTCGGGAAGCTCGGAATGCGGATGGGCTGTTCTGAAATAGTCGATCACGCGATTCCTTGTGATGGCGTAAATCCAGGTAGAAACCGAGGATTTCTGCTGGTCATAGCTGCTCAGCATCCGGGTGACCTTTTCAAAGACATCCGAGCAAAGATCCTCGGCAGTGGCAGAGGAGGAAACACGTGCGCGTATGTAGGAAAGTACTTTATCGTGATATTTGAGATAGGCCTGTTCAGCGGTCATGGATGCGGAAATGAAGGTGGGATTCTGTCCCTCTTGAGTGATCGTCACTTCTTCATCTCCCATCCGGATCCCTTTATCTCTGCCTTTGCCTCACCGGCAGCAGCAAGAAATTCGAGATCCTCGTCCTCAAGCTCAGTCATTTCATATCGGCTTGCGATACGATCAATGACGGCCTGTAATTTCGTATTCCTGGCAAAGTGCTGGAAATCGAATAAGCTTTTCAGCTGTTGTTCCATTGGTAGCCCTCCTTTCGTTGACTGGATAATTGCGTCTCACCTGTATATACGAACCAATTGCGGCCCTGGCAGTTTTTGAGATCAGTTTTTATCCAGTCGCTGACGCTCTACCAGCATGGCAAAATAGCCGTTTTTGGCCAGCAGCTCGTCATAGGTGCCGTCCTCAACGATTTTTCCATGGTCGAGGACAAGAATCCGATCACAATGCTGGATGGTAGAGAGGCGATGTGCAATGACGATTCTGGTTGCCTTGAGGTTGTCAAGGGCCTGTGCAACCTGCTTTTGCGTGATGTTGTCAAGGGCGCTGGTGGCCTCATCAAACATCAGCAGCTTGGGCTTTGCAACGACGGCGCGGGCGATCATGAGGCGCTGCTTCTGTCCGCCGCTGATGCCGCCCTGCCCCTCGCTGATGATGGTGTGCATGCCCATTGGCATGGCACGGATATCATCGGCAATGCAGGCAATTTCGGCCGCTGCCCACGCGTCATCCAGCGTGAGCTGCGGGGCGGAAATGACGATATTTGAAAAGATATCGCCCTGAAACAGGCTTCCATCTTGTGTGACGACGCCGATTTTCCGGCGAAGCGAACGCATGTCGATGGTATTGATATCCTTGCCGCCATAATAGATGGCGCCGCGCTGAGGCGTTTCAAAGCCGAGAAGGAGACGGATCAGGGTGCTCTTGCCGCATCCGGTGGGTCCGACGATGGCGACATACTCGCCCGGACGGATTTTGAGGCTCATGTCATCCACGACCCAGGGCATGCTGTCCGTATACCGGAACGAGACATTGTTGAGCTCAATGCCTCCGCTGATGGAGCTTAGGATTTCCTTGCCGGCAGAGGCCTCCGGGATGCTCTTGAGGAGCGGATCGGCCATCTCAAGAATCGGCTTAATCCGGGCAATGGAGAGGGCAACGCCTGCAAAGGAGGAGAAGGCGCCCATGACGGCGGCAAAGCTGGTATTAAAGGCGATATAGTTGGCCGGCTCGACATGTGCGGCGCCTGCCAGAGAATACAGAATGATCGTCCCGGTCAGCGAGATGGCCTGGGAAATGACGCCGCTGACCCGCAGAATCATGGGCGTATTGTAGCTGAGATCGGCACATTTCACATACGTTCTGGCCCAGCGGGCGAAAAAGCGCTTCTCGGCACCGGCAAGCTTGATTTTCTGAATGCCGTTGATCATGGAATAGGTCATACCGGATTCTGTTGCCTCGGCTTCCATCAGCTGTTTGCTGATCTTGACCTGCAGGAGGGAGACCGTACAGCAGAACACGACGGTGACCAGGATGATCAGGAGAGCCGGAACAGCGAGAACGGGGGCAAAATTGAAAATCTGTGTGACATAAAGCAGCGAGGTGACCGAGGTGAGACCGATGGAAAGCACATCGCCCACGAGGAGGCTGCAGAGGTTATTGACCGACTGAATGCGCGTGGCCAGTTCGCCGGAGGAATAGGACCTGAAAAAGCCGGCGGGGAGAGAGAGCATGCGCATGATGACGGAGGCCTCGACGCTGAGGCGGATCTTTGTCTCAATGCGGTTCATCATGAGGCCGCGAACCGCGCTGATCATCTGTGAGGAGATCGCGACACAGAGGATGAAGACACCGGTACTGAAAAGAAGAGAGACATTGTGACTCTTGTAAATCATGCCGGTCAGCATGTAGGCGATTCTCGGCATAATCATGCCGGTTAAGGTGACGCAGAGCGTCAGGAAGATCAAAAGGACGATGTCTGCAAGGGAGAAGCAGCTTTTCATGTAAAGAATCAGCTGCGGAATGTCCAGTGCCCGGGAGGGCAGAGGACGATAAAAACAGATAGCCTCGGGATCAAAGAGATTCGCGTTTGCCTTTCCGATCACCACGACCCGTCCGGTTTCCGGATCCTGGTAGCTGTATCCCTGGAAGGACCGGGGAATCAGGGCGACCCATGTGTCGCTTTCCTTAAGCTTTGCCAGCATCGGTCCATAGGCGTCCTTATACCAGTTCTCCGTGAGGGTCACATTGCGGTGCATAATGCCATAGGGACGCATGCTGTATTCCAGCTGATCATCAATATCCCTGGCCGAATCCGGGATGTCCCGGGGCTTCAGGTGGAAGTAACGAAGCACCTCGTCCATCGCGAGCTTTGAGGCAGCCGTTGCATCCGCATAGACGGTTGAGGTCTTCCTGCCCCACACGACGGACGCCATTTTGAATATTGCATCCTCGAATTGCTCCTGGTCACTCCGGCTGCGTTCGCGGATTTGTTCATCAAACCAGCCCATTGGTTTCCTCCATATTTGTATTCATGCTCTGCATCGCTGCAGAGCGGGAACTTATCAGGTGTTTCTCAGTCGCTTGCGATCATCTCGGTGTAGTAGCCGCCCTTGGCATAAAGCTCCTCGTGACGACCACGCTCCACAACCTCGCCGCCCTTGAGGACGATGATCTCATCACAGTCCCGAATGGTGGAGAGACGATGGGCAATGACGATGCAGGTGATGCCGCGGTCCTTTACGGCCTTGACCAGGTCATATTCTGTCTTGGCATCCAGTGCACTGGTGGCCTCATCCATGATGATGATGGAGGGATCCTGGGCAAGAACCCGGGCGATTTCAAGGCGCTGGCGCTGGCCGCCGGAAAGATCCCGTCCGCCTTCTGAAAGGCGGTACTGATATCCGCCTTCCCGGTGCATGATGTCCTCGTGAATCTGTGCATCCCGGGCGGCAAGAACCATTTCGAAGTTCTCTATGCTGTCATCCCACATCTTGATGTTGTTGGCGATGGTATCCTCAAAGAGGATGATATCCTGATCCACAACGGCAACGGAGCCGGTAAAGACGCTGCGGTTGATTTCGCTGATGGGCTTCCCGTCAAACAGGATTTCGCCGCTCCAGGGGGTATACAGACCGGAAATCAGCTTGGACAGGGTGGATTTTCCGCAGCCGGATCCGCCCACAAAGGCCACCCGGCTTCCGGGCTCCAGGGTCATGTTGAAGTCCTTGATGATGGGCTTTCCGAGCCTTGAATAGCCAAAGGTGACATTTTTAAGTTCAACCTTGCCGCTCAGCTTGCCGTAATCCGTGTTCTCATCAATCTCGGCATTGCTGAAATGGGGGTCATCCGGATAATTGAGGACATCATCCACGCGCTCCATCATGGTGCGCATTTCCTGCAGGTCCGTATTGGAGGAGATCAGCTTCTCGGCAGGCGCAATAAAGGCAGAGAGGAATCCCTGGAAGGCGGTCATCATACCAAGGGTGAAATGCCCCTGAATGGAGAGATAGACGCCCATCAGGATGATGGTGCTGTCCGCCAGAGTGGACAGCAGGGCGGGGATGGCGCCCAGCCCCTCATCCAGCTTTGCCATACGGACCATGCCCTCATTGACGGAGGCATGATAGCCGGACCACTTTTCAAAGAAGCCGTTTTCTGCGCCGCTGGCCTTTATGGTTTCAATCATATTGATGCCCGAGACGGTGGTGCTTGAAAGCTTTCCCTCGTCGCGAACCATTACGCGGGAGATATCGACGCGCTTCCCGGCAATGTAGTTGCTGAGGAGCAGATTGAGCAGGACGACCGTGATACCCACAAGGGACATGGGCAGGCTGTAGCGGATCATGACGATGAGGTAAAAGAGCATCATGCCGGTATCAAGGACAAGGGGCGCAAGGGTGTTAATCAGCGTATTGGCGATGGTTGCATTGGTGCCCTGGCGCGTCTGAATGTCACCGGCCATCCGCTGGGAAAAGAACTCCATGGGGAGCTTCAGGACCTTCCAGATGAAGGTGCTGTTTCCCACAATGGCCATTTTGCTGTTGATCTTGAGCAGGTAAATTTCGGAAACCCAGGAAACGGCAATCTGAAGGATGCAGAAAACAGCCATGATGATCAGGAACGGAGTCAGCAGTTCGCTGTTTTCGCCGGTCAGAAGGCGGTCCATGAAGAACCGGCTGAAGGCCGGGTTGATGATGCCAAAGAGGTATCCAAGGATCGTCGTCAGGATGACAAAGGCCACCGCAGGACCGGCGCCGGCCAGGCGTTTTTTCGCAAAGTCCAGTGTACTCTGCGGCTTTCCGCTGGGCTCAAACTGTTCGCCCGGGGAGAGCATGATGCATACACCGGTAAAGGCGGTGTCAAACTCTTCCATGCTGACCCTGACGGTTCCCCTCGCAGGGTCATTAATAATGGCCGTGTTGCCTTTGAAGCCGCAGAGAACGACGAAATGGTTGAAATTCCAGTGGATGATGCAGGGAAATTTGCCCTGTGCCTTGAGCGCATCCGGCTCAAAGCGGTAGCCCTTGGCTTCAAGACCGTAATTCCTGGCAGCACGCATGACATTGAGGGCATTGGCACCATCCCGGGACACGCCGCAGTCAAAGCGTACCTGTTCAAGTGGAATCCATTTATCATAATAGGCGAGGACCATGGTCAGACTGGCGGCACCGCATTCAAGCGCCTCCATCTGAAGGACCACGGGGACCTTTGCTGCCCCGGAGGTTACAGGGGCTTTTGTTGTGCTCATTGTGACTCTCCTCTGACGAGCAACTTGTTTTTTCGGCGTAGTGGGTTTTTGCCAGTGCTCGTCACCTGACAAACTCCTCAGTTAAACAGCATTTTGAGTATCTGGGTTCGTTTATATCCGATTTTCGCCTGATAGTTTCCATCCGGCATCTCGGTGGAGCCACCTGCCAGAAGATGACCCTCCTGATCGCGTCCAAGGAAGGTAATGGGCGTCTGGTGTTCTCCGATTTTAATGTTCATGCCAACCTCAATATAATCCGTATACTGCGTATCCGGAAGGGTGACGGTGACGACATTGCTGTCAACAACGGCATCCCCGCTGACAAAGCTTTCAATGCTGGCATGAAGGGACCAGATGACGATTCCCAAAAGGAGCAGAATCACAGCAATCAGGAACAGCCACAGGGAAGGGCTGGTAACGTGCAGATACTCATTGAGTTGCTCGGGGGATGAGATACGCTCTACACTTTTCTTGCGAAACAGACGGTTTTCCATAGTTGATACTCCTCTGTTGAATGATATGGACGGGTTCATGCATATACGGACAGGCATCCGTATTTCACTTGGGTAATATTACATGATTTTACTGCTCAGTTCAAGCAGGTGAGAAAGAAAAGTCATGCAATCTGCCATGTCATTGGATTCGGTTAACTGCCATGGTTTTTAATGAGCGGCTATTGCCAGAACGGGCGAAATTTGTTACACTCATTTGGAAATCGGACATGTTCCCGCATTCACTGCATTTTCTCAAAACAGATCATGCCCGCTCCGGCCACTGCCGGTAAGGAAAGGCTGCGGGAACGTACAACTTTATTTTTTGCCGAGACGTTAGTATTGCCTAACGTATGGGCAGACATCAGGAGGGGATCCACATTGAAGAAAACGGTGTTCAGAGTGAACCAGGATGGATTTAATGGGGCATGGTATCCGGCTGAGAATACCAGTAACAGGGGAGTGATTCTCATGCTGGGCGACAGTGCGGAGGACCGGATGGCGTCAATCGGAGCAAAATGGCTGAACCAGCAGGGCATACATGTCATGGCAATGTCCCCGGATAAGAAGGATTACGGGCACCATAACTATCCGCTCGAGCGGTTTGGGAAGGCCATCTCATTCATGAAGGCGAAGGGATGCGAAAAACTTGGCGTGATCGGTGCTTCCACCACAGGCATGATGGCGCTGCTCACAGCAGTATACTATCCGGAAATCTCGCTGACGATTGCCATCTCACCTCCGGATTTTGTGATGGAGGGCTTTTACCGGGACGGCAAGGACGGCGCAACGGAGAGACCGGGGGATCATGAATCCTCTGTATCCTGGCAGAATCGGCCGCTGCCCTATCTGCCCTATGCCTACCGGCATCCGGAATACTGGCAGAAGATTCAGGAGGAATCAAAGGCAGGAGGCAACAAGGTTGCCTCGCGGCGGCTGTTTGACGAATCCGAAAAGAGACATCCCATCCAGGAAGAGGAAAGGATCAAGGTAGAAAAGATTCACGGCAGGCTCATCTTTATCGGCGCAGAGGATGATGTGCTCTGGGATACCTGCAGATACATTCGCAGGATGGAAGAGCGCCTTTTGAGGCTGCCGCATGACTGTACCTTCGAGAGCTGGCTGTATGAACATGGGACGCATTTTGCCTTCCCCGAATCCATGCTTAAGATGATGCTTCCGGTGGGCTCCGCTCTTCTGGTCTCCTTCATGTTCAAAGCAGGCAGAGAATACAAAAAGGAATGCAGAGAAACACGGATGGATATTGACCGAAGGCTCAGGGATGCCCTCGGCAAATGGTGACGGAAAATGCGTGGCAGGAAGCCGGATCGGCTTTGCAGGCAGCACATGGATGCCTGCCAGGACCGTGTCTCCTGCAGGATGCGAATTAAGCCATGGACAGAGAGCGCCTGCGGATGTACAATAAAGGCGTACATTGATCCAATAGAGCGTTTGCAGAGATCCGCCACGTCAGCTTAACCGTGTAGCGTTTCTTTGCCCCCAAGCGTGAGACCATGGTCCTGCGCCGGCTTTTCTGAAGCGCGGACTTGTCAAAACCGCTGGTCAAGGGACAAACGCAACCAGACCTGCGCTTAAGATGCATCGCACATATTGATTAGCCGGGATGGACACGGAGGCAGGCTATGATTACCTATCGGAAACTGACAGAGAACGACCTTGAGACGTTCATCCGGATGCGCATTGGGCAGCTTCATGAGGAAGGAGCAAAAGAGAAGATGGACCTTACGCCGGCCCTGAGGGACTATTATCAGCGGCACATGGCGGATGGGACATTTGTCTCATGGCTGGCGCTGGAGGACGGGAACATCATTGGCACCAGCGGGATGTCGTTTGTTGAGAAGCCGCCGTATTTCGGGTGTTCCACGGGACGGATCGGGCTCCTGTCGAGCATGTATACGGATCCGGCATACCGGCGTCAGGGCATCGCGAAAAAGCTGCTTAGTCTCGTCGTCAATGAAGCGAGAAACTATGGATGCGGGACCGTCCAGATCACCGCATCTGATATGGGCACGTTTCTGTATACGGATTTTGGGTTTGTGCGAAACGGAAATTTCATGCAGTACAAACTGGAATAAGGGATATCGGGCTACCCTGCAAAGGATGAGCTGAAGCCGGCACATTGGGGACTGCTCATGGCGTCCCCGAAGTATCGTATTTTCGCAAGGGAGAAATCATGACGAATCAGGAAATGCTGCAGATTGCATTGCGGCAATCGGCAGAGGATATCGGCTGCCGGGCAGAGGACTTTCTGTGCACTGACAATGTTACGGTTCCCTTTCATTTGGGAGCGAAGGCGAGAAAATATCTGAAGGAGCCGATCTCCTGCACGCTTGTGTCGTACGGCAGCAACGTTGTTGCCGCAACGACGGAGGAGACAGCGGAGATTGTTTCCCGGTACATCGGCAGATATGAGTTTTACCACTGCTTTGAAACGCCGAATATGCATTGGCTGGATGATCGCCTGATGGAAAAGGGACATCGGGTTTGTCAGATGTCAGAATACTATCTTCCGGATGTGAACCGGATTCCGGACCTGTCCTGCAGCTGCGAGATGCGGCTGCTTGAGCAGGCAGACTTTGCTGCGTTGTATCTGCCGGAGTGGAGCAACGCACTCTGCGAGGAGCGCAGGCATCTGGATGTGCTCGGCGTGGGTGCGTATGATCATGGAAAGCTGGTGGGGCTTGCGGGCTGTTCCGCGGACTGCTCCGAGATGTGGCAGATCGGAATCGATGTGCTGCCGGAGTACAGGCGACAGGGTATTGCCTCTGCACTGACCAGCAGGCTGGCAAAGGAAATCCTTGCACGGGAAAAGGTACCGTTTTATTGCTCTGCCTGGTCGAATCTCCGTTCTGTCAGGAATGCGGTAAAGAGCGGATTCATTCCGGCATGGGTGGAAATGAGTGCCAAGCCAGTGCATATTGTGGAGAACATGAATAAGGAAGCTGCCCTATCATAGACAGAGCGTGTGAAAGCGGCGAAAATAAGGAAAACACTCGCCTGTTGCTTCTGCCCGCGGGAAGAGATCCGGAAATCAAGCAGATATTGCGCTTCACCTTCGCGTGAGGCGCTTTTTCGTGCTATTCAAGGAGCCGATTTTATGATAGGATAAGGTGAACGACGATTCATGCTTTTGTGAACATGTTAATATGGATGTTGGATAGACGGAGAAATCAATGCTGTATATCATGAGACACGGGAAGACCGAATGGAATGAACGCCACAAGCTGCAGGGACAAACGGATATTCCCATCAATGAGACGGGACGGCGAATGGCAGAAATGGCGCATGAGGAATATCTGGGTGTCCATTTTGACCTGTGCTATTCCTCTCCCCTGAAGCGGGCACGGGAAACCGCGGAGATTGTCCTGCGGGGACGGAATGTGCCCATCATCATGGATGACAGGCTGAAAGAGATGTCCTTTGGCGAATATGAAGGAGTGGAGAATTCGTATCTGATTCCGGACTGTCCAATCAATGTCATCTTTTTGGATCCCACCTCTTACAGGGGATCTGTTGGAGGTGCCGAATCCTTTGATGAACTGTTTGACCGGGTGGATCGCTTTCTTTCAGAAAAGGTCTTCCCTGAGGTAAGCAGAGGAAAAGACATCCTGATTGTAGGACACGGTTCCTTAAACTCCGCAATCATCTGTCGGATAAAGAAGCTGCCGATCTCCGACTTCTGGAGCAATGGTGTTGAGCAGTGTAAGCTGATACGTCTTCTGTAGATCAGCCGTTAATTCGGCAGACAAGATGGTGCGATTGAGTTATACCTGGCCTGTAGCTGCCAGTCAGAAGCGGATGGTGCATATTCGCTTGCTGCATTTATGAGCGAGGAGGATCCGTGGGCATACGCCAAAGGATGCAACTCAGGAATGAGGAATGCTTCAAATGAAGGAAATTGAGATTAGAGCGCTGATGCCGGAGATGGAGGAAGCGTACCTGGATTTTTTCGATCACCGTGCGTTTTCAGATGGATCTCCCTACTATCCCTGCTACTGCAATGCCTTCAACCTGAGAAAAGACGAAATCGACAGGATGCGGGAAGCTGGAACAGAGGGGTGGAAACAGGCTCTGCGCGAATCTGCCGCTCAGATGGTGAGAGAAGGAAGGATTCGCGGGTATCTGGCTTTTGCGGATGGCATTGCCATTGGATGGTGCAATGCAAACGACAGGATGATGTACTGCCGGGTTGGCGAGTTCGATCTTGACGATGTTCCCGAGGATGCTGAGCCGGATTGCAAGCGACCTGGACAGATCAAGTCCATTGTCTGCTTTGAAATCAGTCCGGATTACAGGGGAAAAGGCATCGCCACGCAGCTGCTGAACCGGGTCTGCATTGACGCCAGGGCAGAGGGCTACGATTACGTGGAAGCTTATCCAACGGAGGGAGTAAAGCCCTCCCTGGCGTTTACCGGTCCCAAGACATTATATGAGAAAATGGAATTTACGGAATATGCCCGAACAGGGAACAGGATCATCATGCGAAAACAGCTGTCATGAAAAGCCGGTTCCATCTCCTGAGCGATGGACCTGTCACGATGCAACGGGCTGAACCAAAAACATGGGAGATTGCAATGGCTTTTGATTTCAGGAAAGAATACAAAGAGTTTTACATGCCGGGCAAAAAGCCGTCCATTGTAACGGTACCGGCCATGAACTTTGTTGCCGTAAGGGGAAAGGGCGATCCGAATCAGGAGGATTGCGAATATAAACAGGCGATTTCGTTGCTCTATGGCATCGCGTTCACCATCAGGATGAGCAAAAAAAGGGAACCATTAGATGGAGGGATACTTCGACTATGTTGTCCCTCCGCTGGAGGGCTTCTGGTGGCAGGAAAATGTCACAGGCGTCGACTGTGCTCATAAGGATCAGTTTAACTGGATCTCGACCATCCGCCTGCCTGATTTTGTGAGGAAAACGGATTTTGATTGGGCCGTCAGGGAGGCAACGGCAAAGAAGAAACAAGACTTTTCCAAGACTGAGTTTATGAGCTATGAAGAAGGAGAATGCGTTCAGTGCATGCACATTGGCTCCTACGATGATGAGCCTGCTACGGTAGAAGCGATGCACAGGTACATGGCAGAGCAGGGCTATGCACTTGATATTACGGCTCAGCGCCTTCATCATGAAATCTATCTCTCGGATGCCAGAAAGACGGCGCCGGAGAAACTCAAAACAGTAATACGGCATCCGGTCAGAAAGGTGTAACCGCTATGCAAAAAGTACGGATAACAGTAAAGAAGATCGCCCGGTACGACGATCTGATGGAGCAATATGAAAACCCGATTGAGCATGCCTGTACCATGCAGCTGGGGCAGACGTTTATCTGCAATGGCTGGGAACGGCCAACAGGGTTTTGCGGCAGTGCATGGGAGACAGTGTCGCCCTTTGTCATGACACTGGCACACGGCGGCGAGAACTTTTACGATGGCTGGATGAAAAATCCAAAGTCGGCGATGATTTCCTGCAATGATGGTTTTCGCCCCGTCAGCTTTCTGCTGGAAACGCTGGACGAAGAAGCGGAGACGATGAAGTAGATGGATGATCCCGGGAATGCCAGGTGGCAAGTAAAGGTGATTCATTGACTCTGGCCAAACACTGGGATGGATGAGCAAGAGTGAGGTGATTGAGTCATGCATTTCGTCAATGCAAAGTCGCTGTTGACCAGATGGAATGGCATGAATATTTATCGTGGCTGCTCTCATGGATGCGTATACTGTGATTCCCGGAGTGACTGCTATCAGTTTACGCATCCTTTTGAGGATATTGAGGTTAAGCAGAATGCGCCAGAGCTTCTGGAGAAAATCTTAAGGAGCAGGAAAAAGAAGATCATGATAAGCTCAGGCTCCATGTGCGATCCATATCAGCCCTGCGAGAAAGAGCTGAGACTGACTCGAAAATGTCTCGAACTGGTGGATCAGTATGGCTTTGGAGCGACGGTGATCACAAAGTCGGATCTGGTACTGCGGGATACGGATCTTTTCTGTAGTATCAATCAGAAAGCAAAAGCCGTGGTTCAGATGTCACTCACAATTGCAGATGAAGGATTAAGTCAGAAACTGGAGCCTGGTGTCTGCAATACCCATAGGCGATATGAGGTGCTGAAGGAATTTGAAAAGAATGGCGTTCCGACGGTGGTTTGGATGAGCCCATTATTGCCTTTCCTTACGGACACGAGAGAAAATGTCGAAACGATCCTTGACTATTGCTTTGATGCCGGGGTGAAGGGGATTATCTGCTTTGATATCGGAATGACGTTGAGATCCGGAAACCGGGAGTATTATTATCGGGCTCTTGATAAACTGTTGCCAGGATTGTCTGCAAAGTACAAAGAAACCTATGGAAACTGCTATGAAGTGGTCAGCGATCATAACGAGGAACTGATGAAGATGTTCCATACGGAGTGCGAAAAACGAGGTGTATTGCATACGCCGGACGAATGCTTCAGGTACACAGGCGATTTGCCGGAAAAGTACAAGCAGATGAGTATCTTTGATCTGGAGGAATGAAAAAAGAACATTGCGCTGCAAAATGATCAGTTTTGCTAAAGTACAATGCTTCGATATGGAGAAATATCGTAGCTGGGCAATGACGGGAGAGAATCTCATCTTTTGAGCTGTTGTGAAACTTTGAGGCTGGTAAGAAACTGAGTGAACAGGAAACCAAATGATTAGCTGCAGCAGAGAGCAGCGGAAAGAAGGGTGGTTATGAGTATTTCGGAGCGGGAGGCAGAGCGTCTGGATGCAGAATTTCAGCGTACGCAACCGGCACTTTGTGGGTATTCAAAGAAAAGTGCTCAGAAGTTTATTTCTGCCTGGTATCATCTGTTCAGGATAATGGAACGTGAGAAAAAGATGACGGATCACCTTGGTATAGGATTCCTTGATTGGCAGATCGTCAACTGGGCAAATGATGCTGTAGACTTAGCTCGGGGTGCAAATCTGTATGAGGACTTGATTCGAATCAACAAGCAGATTCTTGCCATTCACTGGGACGATGATGAGGAAAACCTGATGCATGAGAATGCGAAGCGGGAGATAGCTGATGCATATGCGGGCATGGACAGGATGGATGAATGTCTGCGACTGTACGAAGAGTATCTGAAAGAAGATCCCTTGTGGGGATGGGGATGGATCGGGTATTTCAGACAGTTGAAGAATGCCAATGAAGAAAGATTTCAGGCGACTCTCGATGACTTGTTCCAAAATTAGAATCAGGCACTGAGTTTCGGGACCTGGTTGATCTGCTAAGAGAAATGGGAGATGAAGTTGAGGAACTGGGGAATCAGGAACTTGCAGACCGCCTTCATAAACAGGGACACGAGCTGTATCAGAAAAAGCGTCAGGCATCACTGGAATCAATGCGTAAATTACGGGCCGAGCTCATGGAGAATATGGCAAAAATGAACTATTTGAAAAAACTGATCAATGAGTACAAACAGAACAATCCGTGATGTCCATCCGGCTAAAAATGCAGATTGTTGACAATGATCAGAGACCTTCTCTGACGAGCAACTTAGTCCTTCGCGTAGTGATTTTTGTCAGTGCTTGTCACCTGCTAAACTGTTTGCGATGCAAACAGGCCAACTCCTCGGAAAAATGTGGAAAGTAATGGGAGGAAAGCTTCCAATACCAGGAAAGAGGCAGAAAACAAAAATATGATGTGCTGGCTATATGGCAATCAACATCTTGGCATTTCCCTTATGTGCCGGGCATCATGAAAGACAACGCGCGATACCAGACCTGAAACGTTCAGAAAAAGGATGAACGAATATGCAGGATAAACGGACAGTTTCAAATGACAAATTGGATGCCGCATTGTTTTCGCAGGCAATCATTAAGTTTCTGAGCGGTCTTCTGATGGTCGGTCTGTTTCTGTTCCTTCCGGCGGGCACATTTGCATATTGGCAGGCCTGGCTGCTTATTGGAATCCTTTTCATCCCGATGTTCATTGCAGGGCTGATCATGATGGTCACCTCTCCTGCTCTTCTGCGAAAGAGGCTTGATGTCAAAGAAGAGGAACCGGAACAAAAGACGGTGATTGCCCTCAGCAGCCTGATGTTTCTGGCTGCATTCGTTGTGGCGGGCCTCAATTTCCGGTTTTCCTGGATTGTGTTGCCGGAGTGGGTTTCCTATGCCGCAGCCGTTGTTTTTTCTGCTTGCCTACGCGCTGTATGCGGAGGTCCTGCGAGAGAATGTCTGGCTTTCACGAACGGTTGAGGTGCAGGAAAATCAGAAGGTCATTGATACCGGCCTTTATGGAGTAGTGCGGCATCCGATGTATATGAGCACACTCTTGTTGTTTCTGGCGATGCCTCTTGTACTGGGGTCCGTGATTTCCTTTGTGATCATGCTGCTCTACATTCCAATCATTGCAAAGCGCATCAGGAATGAAGAGAAGGTGTTGGAAAATGGGCTTAAAGGATATGCAGAATACCGGAAACGGGTCAGGTACAAGGTGATTCCGTTTGTATGGTAATGAAGGGAACGGATAGGGGATAAGGAGAAAGATGAAAATGAAAAAATCGCCTGAAACGGCTGTTAAGGAACTTCTTTCCTTTTCGGACTATTCAATATGCAGTCGAGTTATGTGAACTGATTTGTAAGTGAGAGATCCTGTGTAATAATGACTGAAGGCAGGAGGAGGAAACGCATTGTAATCACGAAGAAAAGCCAATCAAAAGATCCGGTAACCATAAAATGGGACGGGCCAAAACAAAATCAGGGGAAGCAAGTACATGGAGAATCAAAAAGAGAACAAAGCAGTCCCGTTTCTGCTGATTGCAGCCGGGTGTATTCTGTATATGGTGAGCGGCGGCATTCGCAGCAGCTTTGGAATCATTGTGCAGTCGTTGGCGGACCGCACGGGCGTTTCCTATGCGGATGTCAGCTTTGCCGTGGCTGTCGGTCAATTGATGTATGGCGTAACCCAGCCGGTATTCGGTATTGTGGCGCTTAAAAAATCCAATGGCTTTGTGCTGGTGCTTGGCACGTTATTGATGGCGGCCGGACTGCTGCTGACAACGCTCGCATATTCTGTGTTTTCGTTGGTTGTTACCATTGGCCTTCTGTTCTTTACCGGTACCGGTGCAGTCTGCTTTGGCATCATCATGGGCGCAATATCGCCAGTGCTGGGTGAACGCCGTGCCTCTGCAGCCTCCGGCATTCTGAATGCTTCAAGTGGAATCGGCGGGTCCCTTCTCTCACCGCTCATGCAGGCACTGCAGGCTTCACTGGGCGTAGGGAAGCTGCTGATGATCCTCAGCGTCCCTGTTTTTGTGCTTGTGCCGATCTGCCTTTGGATTGCGAACGTGTCATCATCCGCAAGCCCGCCGAAAGAGGAGTCGAAAGCTGCGGACATTTGGGAAACGCTGAAGCAGGCGCTTGCGGATCCCGATTACAGAAGGCTGATGATCGGCTTTGGAACCTGTGGGTTTCACATGTGCATCATTCAAACACACATCTATTCCCAGATTGTTTCCTATGGCATAGCAGAAAGCACGGCATCATTGGCCTACACGGTGTTTGGACTGACGGGGATGGCAGGCTCTGTTCTGTGCGGCTTTCTCTGTCAGAGGCTTCCGATAAAAAATGTGCTGGGCTCGCTTTACGGTATCCGTGCTGTGATGGTAGCGGTATTCATGCTGCTCCTTCCCAAAACGGTGTTTACGGTATTTCTGTTCATCACTGTTCTTGGCATGACCGGAGATGCGACGGTCACGCCGACATCTGAGATTGTTTCACGGCGGTTTGGCCCGGAAAGTCTCGGATTCCTATTTGGCATCACCTTTGTCGGTCATCAGATCGGAGGATTTATCAGCTCATGGCTTGGCGGTATCTTCATTACACAGAACGGGAATTATCAGACGATCTGGATGCTGGATATTGTGTTGTGTACCATAGCGGCCATAGCCAGTTACTCAATCCATAAGACGATATCAAGGAAATGACATTTTGAAGCATGGTGCGATCTGTGTATAAAAAAAGATACCCGCACACATGCTTTTTGTGTTCGGATGGTATGCCTTGCTTCTCAATGCATGATACAATTGCATATCAAATTGAAAAGGGGGTCCCCTGTCTATGAAGAAAATGATGTCTGTCCTTTTGTTTATTCTGCTTTTGATCCCGGTGCTTGCCATGGGAGAGGAAGCAACAGCTTCCCCTTATCATGAACTGTACGAAGGCATGAAGGCGGATCATGCGGAGCTTTCCTGGGAACAACTGAAAGAGATTACAGGGGGAGAAGAATGCTTTTATGAGCTCCCGGATTTTCATCTCAGATTGTACGATCCTCTGGGAACGTTAACCGTGGACGATAAGGCTTCGAGGAACGGCTTCCAGAAGTATTATCAGGGAAAGGGCCTTGAATTATCCGGAAATGTCTTGACCTTCCGTTACGAGGACGAAATCCCGATGAAGTTTTCCATCGCAGTGGTGAATAACCCGGAATCTGCGGTGTGCAATGCTCCGCTGGACCATAAGGGAACATCCGCACGAAAAGGCAATTTCCCTTATGTTGAAAACACGCTGCAGATCAATGGTTTTTCCTGTCCCTGCACATGGTTTGTCAGCGCGTCGAACGGTCTCCGGGTATTCACTATTTCTGCGTTGCTGAGAACCTCTGAGGAAGATGTTCTCTTTATTCGCGGGACAATGTCACTTCCGAATGATTCTTCTTCCGATGAGACGGATGTTTCTTATTTGTGGGAGAAAGGCCTCGGCTATCTTCTGTGCTTCTGCCCTCCTGAGGAATCTTCTTCATATGATCCGACATTGAAGGGCCCGGCCATTGTTTATGGCGAACTGGACGATTCTGACTCCATCACGGAAGATTCGTTTATTGTATGGGAGCCTTTCGAGAAATGTACGCTTGCACTGGTTGAAGGCGGAGAGAGTATGATCTTTGGTATCATCAGGATGTCTCCGTGTGTTGTCACCTGGGAAATTCGAAATGAGGAAGGAACGGCTTTATACAGAGGCGCAAACGCGCTAATATCTTCTGTTGGGGGGATGGATTTTCGAATTCCCTTTCCCAACTGCTTTGAATCTGCGGGAAAGTATGAGATTGCCTTTTCATCTGATAAAAAAGTGCATTCCATGCATCTGGATGTCATTGAGGCAACGGATGAAATGTATCCCTGCTATGACCGACTGGAGATTCTTGAACCCGCCGAAGGGAGCCCGCTTGAACCGGTGAAGATAAATACAGAAGGCACCCCATGGTATTATTTTTCCTGGAAAGAAAGCAGCCATGGCATTGTTCATCTTCATATCCAGGGAGACACTTTTGAAAAGGACGAAGTGTTCAATGCCTATCTGAGTGATGATCCAAGTGAGAATGCGATCAATGGAGTGTATTATCCATTGTCCATGTTGAAGGAAGGTCAGACGTACACTCTGACGCTTGAACAGGAAAATGAGACGGTCAGCAGAACGTTTACCACTGCGAAATAAGAAGAAACGCAGAAATAATTTCAAGCAGAATAAGAGGCGAGAGCAGATGCTCTCGCCTCTTGAAGTTTCCAGGCGGATAAATGGGGACACATTGTTTGTAGCGTGCAGTGCGGTGAGAAATCTGCCACCAGAGATGGCATAAAAAGCAGAGCCTCCGGAATATGAGAGAAGCTGCTTTATCGGATGCCTTCCGTCACTATGGAAATTGCAGATACGAAATCCGGATAAGCAAAGCTTTGCATCATGAGTGCTTTGACACCAGACTGCACCAGATAGGCAGGCGATGAATGAACACCCATCCTGTGCGAAAATGCCAGGTCCTGATTCAGAGCAGTTTCTGCACTTCCATCCCGGGTATGATCAAATCAGACAGGGAAGCAAAAGAAAATGGCCGGTTTCCATTTTGGAAATCGGCCATCATGATGTCAGGCAGAAAGGGATACGCCGGACTCCTTCATTTGCCGGCTTAAGTAGGATTCACCGATCTTAAGATCCTGTGCAATGTCAGAGAGCGTTTCAAAGGGAAACTGATCCAGCTTCTGCTGGAGAGCTTCCAGATTTCTAAGCAGGAGACGTGCAGACTCGATGCAGGGGAGGATGTCCGGCTGAGATGCCGGAGCAAAGGTTGTGATGTCACAGATATCCTCGCAAAGGAGGGTCACATCCTGCATAACCTGATGGCAGGCGGATTTTGCCGTTTGCCCGGTACGCAGCAGAACCTCGTTCATAAGGGTTGCGTCGTTCATGCTTTTCACCACCTTACTCGAGATCAAGCTCCGGGAGCTCATCCAGGAGCACTTCCTCAGAGGCATCCGGATTTGGAGTCTCGGCGGCAGTGGCGGCAGCTTCAGGTGCTTCGGTTTCCGGCGCCGGATCCTCTGAGGGCTTTAAGCGCTCACGGACCAGTGCCTCAACCTCTGCCCGGAATTCGGGGTTGGACTTGATGTATTTGCGGACATTGTCCCGGCCCTGACCGATCTTCTGATCCTGATAGGAGAACCAGGCACCGGACTTGTGGATGATGTCAAGATCAACGGCACGATCCAGAAGGCTTCCTTCTTTACTGATGCCCTCGCCAAACAGCATATCCACCTCACAGCTCTTGAAGGGCGGTGCAACCTTGTTCTTGACAACCTTGATCTTGGTACGTGCGCCGATCTGGTTGCCTCCTTCCTTGATTGGCTCACCCTTACGCACCTCGAGACGGACAGAGGAGTAGAACTTAAGGGCACGGCCACCCGGAGTCGTTTCCGGATTGCCGTATATGACGCCGACTTTTTCACGCAGCTGGTTGATGAAAATGCAGACGGTATTGGTTTTGCTGACGACACCGGTCAGCTTGCGCAGCGCCTGAGACATGAGGCGTGCCTGAAGGCCGACAAAGGAATCGCCCATCTCGCCATCAATTTCGGCCTTGGGGACGAGCGCGGCAACGGAGTCAATGACGATGATGTCGATGACGCCGGAGCGAACCAGTGCCTCGGTGATTTCAAGTGCCTGCTCGCCGGTATCCGGCTGAGAGACGTAGAGCTCATCCACATCGACTCCCAGATTACGGGCGTAAATGGGATCGAGAGCATGCTCGGCATCGATGAATGCGGCAACGCCGCCGGCCTTCTGTGCCTCGGCAACAGCCTGAAGGGCAACCGTGGTTTTGCCGGAGGACTCCGGTCCGTAGATTTCAATGACGCGGCCTCTTGGCAGACCACCGACACCAAGTGCGACGTCAATGTCAATGCAGCCGGTGGGGATTACGTCAACATTCAGCTTGGGACGATCGCCCATGCGGATGACCGCGCCTTTTCCGTAGGCACGTTCGAGGGAGGCGATTGCCGTATTCAATGCCTTGATCTTGCTTTCGCGCTCGGTGGCTCCCTGAGCCTGAGTTTCCTGAGCAGCTTTCTTTTCTTTCGTAGCCATATGTCAATATCCTTTCATGAATTACCTGAAATGCGTGAAAACTATAAAATGGAAAACCGGGTCTTGTTAAATCTGCGGACATCCTCATGATGCGCGGACTGAACGGCGCTGAACTCCTCTGCCGGAACCAGGTCACCGGGACGCAGAATGCCGACAACCCTGCCGAAGACGCGGACGTGATCATCCTCGTACCGGTCGGGGTACGGAAGATTACGGTTGAGCGAATACAGGAATCCGTCCCCGGCACGCTTAATGACCCGTCCGTCGGCCGTATCACAGATGTAGTCAAACCCGGAGAGGACCTCCTGGGTTTTCTTTACATAGACGATGTCGCCGTCCTTATACAGGGGCTCCATGCTGTGCCCTGACACGTGCACGATGTGATCTGCTTCCTCACTGAGGGCATTCTGTTTCACAAAAGTATAGGAGGGGAACTCCTGAGAGTAATCACAACCGACGCCGGCGGCCGCCGGTGTTGGTTCATCAATGATGAGCTTGTATTCCTCCCGGTAGTGCATGTCCTTTTCATCCTGTTCCTCGGTCAGCATGGAGGAGGCAATGCGAAGAAGTGTTTTCTTTCCCAGCGGGCTCAGTTCGCGGAAAGAGGCCATGAGCCTGCTTTCATCCTGAGGCAACTGGGGAAGAGGCGCCGGCGGTGATTCTGTGCCCAGTATTTCATGAATGGGAATATTCAGAATCTCGCACAGCTGCTGTGCATTGGGTAAATCCGGATAGGTTTTTCCACTCTCCCAGTTGATGATGGTGGGCCTGGACGCAGAAAGCTGTTTTGCAAGATCCGTCTGACTGATTCCTGCCGCTTCCCGATACTTTTTAATGGTCGGACCAATTCGCTCCTTGAAAAAAATATTGGCCATACAACTCCCTCCCTTGCTCCTGGAATGTGCCTCTAATTATAATCAAATAAATTAGATAGTCAAGTGGAAATTTCAGAAAATGATAAATTATTTTTACAAAATGTCCGAAAAAATTTTAAACATTCAGGAGAGTGTCAATCACTGTTACATGTGAGGCCGGCTGTGAACCAATACATCTGCTTGAAAAGATGAGAAGGTAAACGAAAGAGGCCGGATAGGGGAAACACTGCAGGGGACGAGGAAAAAATAAAGACTCCCTCGAAGGGAGCGAAACTCGAAATTCGTACGAAAGGATAAAAGGTACGAAAGGGGGCGGAATCATCATGAGTCTCCCGCATTCTCTTTTGTAAAGGCATGAAATTTCAACTCTCAGCTGGCAGACGCTTAAATACGCGGAGTGCATCTTCCTTCTGAACAGAGTTTCCGTTTAGAAGCTGTATCATGATATTCCGGCTGATCTTCCACATTTCGCGATCTTGTTGTGGCCATTTGAATTTTATTTTGTCACTACGTACGGTGAGCTCTACAAAAGCAAATCCGTCGAAATAGAGACCTTTCAGGAGATTTGTGCGTTCCCCGCAGAACAGATACATGCTTTTCGAATAAGGATTTAACCCAAATTCTTTTTCAACGATCATAGAGAGCCCGTCAATTGACTTTCTAAGATCTGTATTTCCGGTGCAAAGAAAGGTTTGCATATCTGAAGGCAAATGTGTAAAGAATGACCAAGTGTCTGTGTTGTGGGGCTGATGAAGCTTTGCATATGATATCATGATACGCTCCTTATTGCTTTGAAAAGAATTACAGCATCATTATACACGATTTATCCAATACTGTACCGTGAAAACGATATTTTTGCGGTTCGAAGAAGACTCGTTTGTATTTGGACCTTCAAGAGGTGATCTCAGTTCAGAGAGCAAAGTAGGAAGAAGAGCATCATGTCGTCATCAGAACAGAAGGAGGAGCTTGAAAATTCAAGCTCCTCCTTCTGTCTTGTGTCTCACCGGTGATTGATCCGGATGAACATCATATTATTGAATTGCCTGTGCAGCATGATGTGCTGAAACCATACCGCTGGTAATGCAGGTAGTCAGCGCAGTTCCGCTCATCGGATCGGTAAATTCAAGAAGCGAGAAACTTCTCCGATCTCCATTGTTTTCAACCCTTTACCTTGTACAGACTTTTTTGCCATTGTGCTTGCTCAAGCCTGAGGATGCACGCTCAGGCTTCGTGGAGGGAATGCAGGATGCGTGGTGTTTTCTTTGCGATGGCTCTGTGCATCATGGATTTTCCAATTGAAGCAATGTGAGGCCTTTGGCATTCAGGACCTTTGAGATGAATGATCGCCGGATTCCCAATCGGAGATTTTGGGAAGATTCCAGCGGAAATGCGCGGCCAGAAGGCGGACCGCAAATATCAGCGAAAATCCGGACAGCATTGCTATGAATTCATTGGATGTTCTGCGAAGCAGCAAGGCGGTGGTCAGCGCGCCGGAGATGGAGGCCAGCGCGTAGATATGCTTCCGGAAAATATCCGGAATCTGTCCGGCGAGAACGTCACGCAGGACACCGCCGCCGACGCCGGTCATGAATCCCAGCACGACGAGCAGGAAGATGTTTCCGGGATAACCGGCGTGAACGCCGACCATGACACCATCCACCGTAAAGGAAGCCAGCCCGAGGGTATCAAAGAGGAACAGTGTCCGTTCATATACGGGAACCATCTTTCGCGGCATATGCTGATGCAGCAGAAGGAGCGCGAAGACAGCATTGGCAGAAAGGAAGGCGACACAGACATAAAACGGGTTTTGAAACATCATCGGGGGAACATTCCCGATGATGAGATCCCGAATGAGACCGCCGCAGCAGGAGGCGGCGATGGCCAGCATATTGACGCCAAAGAGATCCATCTTTTTTGAAATGCCGACAAAGGCACCGGAAATGGCAAAGGCAATTGTTCCGACCAGGTCGATGGCATCAAGAATGGAAAAAGGCATGCAAACCTCCAAAATACGAGCGTTTTCGTGCGACAAATGTCAGGTGCCCGCATTATACATGCATCCGGGGAGAAAGAAAAGCCGGTTGGCAAAAGAAAAGTAACAGAGCGCACGGTGAGGCAAAAGACGTATTGTGTCCGAAATGGGTTCGGGACCATGCACCATCTGTACCGGGAAAATGAAGCGGGTGCGGAAGCCTTTCTCAGGCGCTCTTTCGGCCTTCAAGCGCATGAATCAGAGTGACAATCAGCTCATGGGTCGGGGCGGGAACGCCGTTTCTGTGACTGGCGGCAACGACACTTCCGCTGATGGTGTCCACCTCTGTTTTGCGTCCGTTCCGAATATCTGCGCAGATGCTGGTTATCCCGCTGGGATTCCGCTCACAGACCGCGCGTACCTCGGCAATCTTTTCATCTGCATTGAAATGCAGTCCTTCGCCCTCAGCAACCGCCACGGCTTCGCGGATCAGCGCCTCACAAAGTGTCCAGGCATATGGGTTCTCTGTGATATAGCCCATTGGGACTTCCAGTACACCGGTCAGTGCGCTAACTGAAACGTTGGTAAACATCTTGCTCCAGATCAGCTCCTGAACATTGGGACAGCACCGGGTCTCGAATCCGGATTTTCGGAATGCTTCGGCAATCGGTTCAAGCCGATGGATATCACCGGAGATGCAGCCGATGTTTGTGATGCCGCTTCCGGCGTGACGAATTTCGCCCAGCCCGAGTACGGCGCTGTTGTGCTGCGTCGTCCCGATCACCACATGTTCTGCATCCGTAAACTCAGAGAGGATCGTTTCATGACCGCTCCCGTTTTGCAGGGTCATCACGTACGTGTCCGGCCCAATTAGCGTCCGGTTTTGCGCAAGTGCCGCCCGACTGACCATGGATTTGACAAACAGGATCACAAGATCGACCGGTTCAAGGGCATCTGTGCAAACGATCATTTTCGGATGACAGAGCCGTTGGCTTCCATCTGCCTCATGAATGAGCAAACCCTCGCGGTTTACCTTTTCTGCCTGATCCCTGTTGACCACGACGATGACGACATCATTATTCTGGCTGAGTAAACCGCCATACAGGGAGCCCATGGCTCCACCGCCGATCACTGCTATTTTCATAAAGTTGCCTCCTCCTCAGTTTGTCAAATCTGTTTTCCGGATTGCCTCAATTATAACGTCGTTCATGGAATCCGGTCAATCAGGTTTAATGAATAGCGTCGTACCCGAACAACATTTATCCCATTCCCGCGCAATTATGTGTAATCTGCGAACAAAAGGAGACACTTTTGCTTAACGCAGTTGGTCAAAACAAGAGGTGTCACGGATCAGAAATTCGAATAAACACAAAAAAACACGCATCTACTGATGTGTGCGTATGAAGATTAATGATATTCAGTTGAAAAGCGCAAAAAGGGCAACCCGTTCCGGAATCTTGGAACGATTATTGCTCAGCAGGCATTTTCCCTGCCGAGTGATCCAGATTTTGGTGGCATTTTCCTGCGGCATTCCCGGAGATACATGAACATGAATCGGTTCCAGCGGTTCATTCTCATTGCCCAGAAATATACCCAATACTGGCCGATCTTAAACGTTTGCGGCATATTCCACATCACCTTTTTCAGCAAACCGGATGATCAGATGTGCGGTGCTCTCGACAATATCCTGATACCGCTCCATTTCTTCCGGAGAAAACCCGTAGACATCCTGCCATTCATACTTTGGCAGATAGCACACAGCATGATGAAATCCGTCTTTTTCATCAGGTTTTTCAATATATACCTTTACCCTGCCATCGGACTGCGTTTCAGAATGGACGATCTCCGTTGCATCGTCAAGTGTCATAAATGGATACATCATCTTCAGTTTTCTCTTCTCTCTCCTTGTTCCCACCCCGGCAGTCTTCTCCTGATAGGCTTTTTAGGAAGCTGTACTATTTTGAAAAAGCATCATCCAGCTTACTGACCAACTCACCGGCTTGCAGTGACACTTTCATCTCATCAGAGATATTCTTTGTTTCCTGATTAACCAGGAAGTCAAGCATATGATACTTGGCCTGTAAATCTGATAAGGCAATCTTCACCGGCTCCGGTTTGGCAGCATTTCTGTCATAGACCCAAATCTCAGCAAAGTTACTTGTTCCAATCCAGCGTGCCCGTTGATCGAAGCGAAGATGATAGTCGTAATATTTGCCTGCTCATAAGGCGTCATTCCATCGTGTCCAGCTTGCAGTTTATCCGGCGGAATGCCTGACGACTTCTGTTCGTTTAATACATGTGTCTCCTGGATATAAACATCAATTCTCTTTGTATTGCCGTCAGCACCAATGACCTTCTTTTCAAAATCAACACGTTCTGTAACGCGTTCAACGCCAAGGATGCTGTTCAGGATTTCAGTCCAATAAGGTCTGGAGTGTCATCTTCTCTGTCTTTTTTCTTTCCAACGATAGAAAAACTGTCCTGCTGCTTCTCGCTGCCGCGCATCCGTCATAGCCGATTATTTTCCCTCCATGCGCGGATGT
>JAFUZM010000117.1 GCA_017476605.1 Clostridia bacterium | reverse complement strand
CCCGCTGCTCCCGGAAGATCAACGCAAGGGAATCCTGCACGGGGCAGACCTCCTACTGCGCGGAAACCATCAACGAAACGGTGCTGTACGAGATTCGCCGGATCCTTTCCATCATCAAGCAGAAGCCGGAAGCGGCCCTGCTGGAGAAGGCGAAGGAAAACCATGGCGATGTGTACGAGGTGGCCTACAAGCAGGCTGAGAAAGATTTCTTTGAAGCCCACAAGCAGATGAACGCCCTGGAGGATCAGACCATGAAGTTCCTCACGGGGGAGAACACCGTGGACATCAGCATCGTAAACGCCATGATGCCGAAGTACAAGGAGAAACTGGAAACCGCCCAGCGCCGGATGGAAGAGGCCAAGGCCAAGATGGAAAAGGAAAAGGACGCAGCGCAAACTGCCACCCAGGAGGTTACCGACCTGCTGTCTTGGGCGGACACCTTCGACGATGCCAACGCGGAGACCAAGCACATGATCATTGCCCGGCTGGTGGAGCGGATCGAGATCAACCACGACTACGAAGTTGAGATCAAGTTCCGCATCAGCGTCGAGCAGTACATGCGGATCGCGGCATAAGGACAGACAGAGAGACTCCCGCAGGGTGATAAGCCTTGCGGGATTTTTTTGCAGGATTATCAGGATATGCAACGAATAATCGCTTTCAGAAGGCTGTGTTTTGTGGTACATTGATTATGTCCCGAAACATGGACGTTCGGGATTTGACAGAAGCGATTAACTTTTGAAATTCCGCACTAAGGTGTTAGATATGATTATACTGATAACAGGGGCATCCCATACCGGAAAAACACTTCTGGCGCAAAAGCTGCTTGAAAAAACCAGCTGCCCGTATTTGTCAATCGACCATCTGAAAATGGGACTGATCCGCAGCGGCAACACGGATCTGACGCCGGAGGATGACGAAGAACTGACGGAATACCTGTGGCCTGTCATCCGGGAGATTATGAAGACTGCGATTGAGAACCGGCAGAATCTGATCGTTGAAGGCTGCTATGTTCCCTTTCATTGGCGGCAGGACTTTGATGAGCGATATTTGCCTTTGATCCGTTTTATCTGCCTTGCCATGAGCGAAAGATATATCGATCATCATTTCGGTGAGATCATCGGCTTTGAATCGGAAATCGAATCCAGATTGATAGATGCCGATTGTACGAAGGATGCCCTGAAGGCGGACAACAAGCGTATGATCGATGGATTTCAGGATGCCGGAGAACAGATTGTGCTAATTGATTCCGACTACGAACAGACGATAAAGAAATTGCTGGACTGACATCATAACTTTTGAGTTATATGGCGATCGACAAATGAGTAGCGAATTATACGCAGTGCGGCAGAAGAAAAGCAGCAGGCACGAAACCTACTGCATTCTGCCGCAGTGCGTATAATTTCCATTGAACTAAACCGCCAACGAGACCAGTATGGGGAAAGTAAAAGTCACGATACCCCGAAAGCAAAAAGAAGGAGCCAACTTGGATAACAGAAGGAAAGAATTTTCAGTGACGAATGATAGGAATCATGTATAATAGGCATAGCTTCCCCCTCCCCAGCGGGCAATGGAACTGGAAGTATTCTGTTAGGACACAAGCGGTGGTGGAAGACTGGCGTGTTGGAGCAGAGTACCGCACACAGGACATGTGGTAATGTCGTGGCCAATCAGTTTCTGCAGCAGTTGCGGAGCGGGAAGCTTTTCCTTTAGCCGAATCGGTGTGTTAGTCAGTCTCTTGCAGAGTATCAGCTTCTTCGTTTTGTTCCGGTTTCCGAGCAATCCGTAATGCCGGATCTTCATAAACCCTTTGGGCAGGATATGAAGCAGAAAACGTCGGATAAATTCCATGGCAGACAATGTCATGATTTTTTCTTTTCTGCTATCGGCATAATCCCGCCATTTGAATGTAACCTGTCCATTCCTGACATTCAGAATTCGGTTGTTGGAAATGGCCACGCGGTGGGTGTATCGTCCGAGATAATGGATTACTCCGGATGAATCCCGGAACGGCGGCTTGCAATATACGATCCATTCCTTGTTGTAACAGCGATCTATCAGGTTGAGGAAATCGCGGGGATCCTCATACTGTTTCGCGCTACCGCAGAAATCGAGATCCATTGTTTTCAGTGCTGCCAGGAACTTGCCACGGAACATCCGGGATAGCACTTTGACGGGGATAAAGAATTTCTTCCGGGAGGGAACCCACTGACCGATCTTATTCAGTCCGCCACCGGGGACAATACAGTGAATATGCGGATGAAAATGAAGATTCTGTCCCCAGGTGTGCAGTACCTCAATGCAGCCGATCTGCGCACCAAGATATTTCTTATCCCAGGCTAGTTGCGTCAGTGTTTCAGCTGTGCAGGAAAATAATAATCGGTATAGTTTTTCCTGATTTGACAGGAAGAGAGGATCCAGTTCTGCAGGAACGGTAAATACGACATGGAAATACTGAATATTCAACAGATCGAAGCTCTGGTTTTCTATCCAGCGTTCTTTCAATAGCGTTTGACATTTGGGACAATGACGATTCCGGCAAGAATTATATGAAGGACGCTGAAACCCGCATTCCGGGCACTCATCCATATGCCCGCCCATGGCAGAAGTCCGACACAACTTTATTGCGTGGAGCGCTTTTCTCTGTTGGATGGTCATCGGATGGCTTGCCTCGTATTCATCACCATATTCGGCAAAAACAGTCTGTACTTCTGGCATGCTGACACCTTCCTTACAGAATCAGGCTGTCAGCAGGGCTGCTGGTTTTGAAAACTTTCGTGTTTGCGATATGGAGGTAAACGTTCGTCGTTTCAAAGCATGAATGCCCTAAGAGTTCTTTGATATAGAGAATATCAGTACCGGCTTCCAGGGCATGAGTAGCAAAACAATGCCGGAGTGTGTGGACTGTGCCAGGGGTCTTAATATCGGTTCGACTCAAGTATTTTCGAAAAGCAATTTCAATCCCGGCTTTGCCCAGATGTCCTTCCTTGGTAGTTCCCGGAAACAGATATCCTTCCGGAGAAGCAGGCCTGTAACGTTTCCAGTAGTCACGCAACGCGTCGAGTCCACTTTGAGACAGAATCGTATAGCGGTCTTTTCTGCCTTTGGACTGACGGATCATGAGCCGCATATTTTTGCTGTCAACATCCTGAACCTTGAGCGTGCTGATTTCAGAAACTCGTAACCCTGAGCCATAAATGTTGATAAATATGGCGCGATCCCTGATGTTGTCAATAACGCTGAGAAATTTTGTTACTTCTTCGATGCTCCAGACAGGCGGGAGTTTGTATTCTTTGCGAAGTCTGGCCGTGCGGCGATAATTGACATCTTTTTCGAGAATCACCTGCAGAAAGAAACGAATTGCGGCATTGTAGGAATTGATGGTGGCGGTAGTCAAGTTTCCCCGGTTAATGAGATAGAGCAGATAATTGCGGAAGTCTATTTCTTCCAATTCCTCATACGGTTTGTCCGACCAGTTGAGAAACAGATCGATAGCCCGCATATAGGTATAATAGGTACCAGGGCTCAGTCCTCTGATGGTGACTTCTGTCTGCAGCTTTGCAAAGATTTCTTCCTTAGTCATGAAAAAACTCCTTTATATTTGTATTACCGCAATTGCGGCCTTCCAAGTATAAAGGAATATTGGTATGATGAAAGCAGCTCGAAAACCTCAGTCAGAGTAACTGAATCGGCTGGGGAACGAGCTACCGCCGAAGGCGGTTTAGTTCAATCGGGATTTGCGGAGGAGAAAAATGCTGCGGTTATGTTCTAAAGAAGAATTTGATCAATACGTCGATTTCGCCTATGCGTTGGCTTTGGATGTGACGAAGTCCGGATACCCGACATATTGTGACGGAGTTAAAACGAAAGAGATGTTTATTGAACGCTCGCTGAAAGCATTTGACCGGGAGACTGAACAGATGCTGCTGTTTGAGCTTGAGGGCGAAGTACAAGGGTTGATTCACTATTATTGGATTCCGGACGACCTTTATCTCGATACATGTCTTTTTCTGATCAACAAAGAAACCGAACAAGCTCTTTCAGAGTTTTTGACTTTTGCAAGAGAAAGATTCCCGGGATACGACTTGTTTTTGGGCTTTCCTGCTGATAATCATGCAGCTGTAAGTTATCTTGCCGAACAAGGATTTGAATGTATTGAGGATGATTATAACAATACTTCGTTTCTTGATCATTTGGGACATTTTCCGGAAAACGAAAGCATTGTGCGTATCAAAAAAGATAACTACAATCTCTTTCAATTACTTCACAGTCAGACCGATGACGATATGTACTGGAATTGTGAGAGAATATATGACGATCTGGATAATTGGGTCGTCTTTATAAAGGAGAAAGACGGAAAACCACAAGGCGCCATCTATTACATGGATGCCAATGACGGATGGTTTGAAATATTCGGAATTGACATTGATCAAGGTATCTATGATGCGAAAGTGTTTAATGAATTGCTGCAGGCGGCACTGTCGGATGCCCAGCGCCGAAAGGGCAAAGTAATGACATTCTTTTGCGATGAGGAATATGAACAAGTTGCGAAGGATTGCGGCCTTGAATGCATTGGAAATTATCGCTGCCATAAGATCCACTTGAACTGACAAATTCCGGTTTGTCAAGGCGCCTGTTGGTAAGAAAACTCGGAACATATCTTCTGAGTTAAACGGCCATCGATAAATCAGAATTCCCGGAGGAGCATCACCATGTTTCAGATCACAGAGAACGACATCAATATCATCCTCAAGGACTATAATTTCGATGCTGAGTGTTCTTCTTACACAGAATTACAGCGTTACGATTACGAAGAAGACGATCCGGCATCAAAAAATGTCAGGCTGATAGTAAAAGTGGAATTGAAAGACGGTTGTTCTCTGGTTCTTCGCTTCAAGTATGAAGAAGATGCTCCGCAAGATGTGATAGAAGCGCAGAGTCGCTTTGCCGCGCTGCTTTATAGGAATGGGATCGAAACCCCAAAGGTATATGCTTCTAATGGGAACTTCACACGTGCGTATTCCATAGACGGATATAACGTCGTCGTAACAGTTGAGGATTTCAAGGACGGAGAGATAAAAGCAGTTGATCCGCAGACCGCTGAAGGCACCGGTAAACTGCTTGCAACGATGCACAGTATTGCAGAAGCAAATGACTGTCACGTTGACTGCGAGGTGCTTTTTGATCCGCTGGCGCCAAACGATCTTTTCTTCTATGAATCATTTATAAAAAGAAAAGAGAGGCTTCTTGCAATCGACAGAGATCTTTATAACAGCATAGTAAAGAAACACGATGAACTCATTTCGCGCATCGCTCCTTTGGGAAGAGAAACGCGATATGCTGTTCAGGGCGATATCAGCGACTGCAATCTGTACCGGACAGAAGACGGGAGGATCGGAGTCTTCGATTTCAATCGGTGCGGCGACAACAGTCTTTTCTTTGATGCAGTAATGCAGGCTGTGTTCGAATCCCGGCTGATGGATTATCCGGAAGAACTGGACGGACATCAGGAAGAGATCATTTTTTCATCATTTCTGGAAGGATATCAGCATGTCCGCCCGTTTACAGCAGAACAAAAACAAGCATTCCCGTATCTTTATGCGTTGATAACAGCATTCTGGGGTGTTGATATGAAATGGGCTGATAGCACCCGCACAAAGACTGTTGATGAAGCGGATGACGTTACTGTCCATCAATGGATGAAAGAAATATCAGAGCGAGAAGCGACTATGCTTACAGTGCCGGGATGAGCCAAATGAACAATTTTGTCAGGATACCAGTTGGAAAGAAATCTCGGAACATATCTTATAAAATCGCTTACCATAAAAAAGGCAGGGGGATTCTATGGATCAATGGCTGGAAACCAAACAGCTCCCGGTGCATTTTGTGTCAGCGGCGGGAGTGGTGTATAAAGCCGGCAAGGTTTTACTGATCCGGTCTGAAAGAAGGGGATGGGAGTTCCCCGGAGGGATCGTGGAACAGGGCGAAGCACTCCTGGACGGCCTGAGGCGCGAGATCTTCGAGGAAAGCGGAATCTCTGTTGAACCGGAAGCTGTTACCGGAATCTATCAGAACCTGGCCTGCAAAAAGGGATTCGGTCCGTTGGAGGGCATGACGCTGCCCACTACCGTAAATATTGTTTTCAGGTGCAGGTATGTCAGCGGAAAGGAATTCGTATCGGATGGATTCCAGGATGTCGGATGGTTTAAACCGGAAGAAGCCTTGCAACTTATCCGGCATCCCTATATGAAAAAAGCTTTTGAGGATGCCAACGGGTACAACGGAAAACCGCATTTTGCCACTTTCAGGAAAGCGGATCGTGACATTGAATTCGTAAGCGACTGCATCATCTGACAGAAAAATGTTTGTTGGGGTAATTTTTGAGTTAATCAGCTGTCGATAGACGAATCTACGGAGGCTCGGATGAAAGAAGCTTTGAAAAAAATCGTGGATACATTCCACCAATACAATACGGAACACATGGCGGCACAGGCATTTGGGCTGAGAGAAGATATCGTTTATGATGCACTTGTGATCGCTCCAAGTTTTACACCATACAAACTACATATGGATGAATACTGCAGCGTGACAACATTAAAAGAAGGGGCATATATCGCAGGGTATCTGGTAGAGTCCGGTAATTTGAGAATCGCCTGGATAAAAATCGGATCATCAGCGGGGAACCTGATTGATCACATGGCATTATGTGCTGAATTATCGTTCAAAAGAATGTTTTTTATCGGCGCAGCAGGAGGCCTGAAGGATACCTTTCAGCTTGGAGCCGTCTGTACCCCGTCGTTTTCACTGTCGGGAAGCTATGCAGATACATATCTCATGAAAAAGTCCATTCAGGAGAACATGCTGTTTCAAAAAATCATACCGGATATGACTTATGTAGATAAAGTGGTCAGTATTGGAAAAGCCAAGGGCTATGATATCAGGAAGGCCAGCGTATTCTGCACTCCGTCCATTGCGCTGGAATATACTCACCTGGATGAAATCAAATCATTTGGAACGGATCTGATCGAGATGGAAACAAGTTCATTTTATTTGATGACGGATCTGTTTGAACTGCCTGGTATCGCATTGCTCGTTGTATCTGATAATTCCGCTTTAGGGGCAGCTCTTGTCGGGCGAACCGAAGAACAGCAGAAACAATACGATTACGGCAGGAATACTGTACTTCCTGATATGATCCTGACACTTGCAGCTGAATGAAATCCAGTTTGTCAGAATGCACCTTAGCCGAGAATATCGGAAGATATCTTTTGATTTTGTTTACGATCGACAAAACAGAATTTGTCGTGGCACTTGTTGGCAAGCAAACCCGGAAAGTTATACGGAGGGTTGATGATGAGTACCAGGGAAGAGATTGTGAGCGGCTTTTATGACCAGGCTAACGAGGACAGCAGGCTGAAACGAAGCAGGCATGGTCAACTGGAATATGCAACAACCATGTCTTATATTCATCGTTATGCAAATCATCATTCGAAAGTGCTGGAAGTAGGCGCAGGAACCGGAAGGTATTCAATTGCATTGGCAAGAGAAGGCATGGATGTGACTGCGGTGGAGCTTGTGGAGAGCAATCTTGCTGTCCTGCAGGAAAACAGCAGGGATATTGAAAACCTGAAATCTTTCCAGGGAGACGCAACAGACCTGAGCCGATTTACTGAAAACACATTCGATGTCACACTCCTTCTCGGTCCTATGTATCATCTGTATGAGGCAGATGAAGTGAACAAGGCTATCGATGAGGCCATTCGTGTAACCAAATCAGGCGGAGTGATCCTTTTCGCTTTTATTTCCGTTTATGCAATCATGTACGCAAACTATCTCCAGGGCAACTGGGCTGCAGGTCAGGAGGAAAACTTCACAAATGACTATCAGATCCGGCATTTTAAAGAGCAGTTGTTCACCGGATACGATGTGATCGAGTTCGAAAAACTTTTTGAAAAGAAACCTGTTGAATGGATTACGACTGCAGGAGTGGATGGCATCCTGGAACCGATTGAAGACCGCGATGATTTTTCAATCCCGGAAAAGGATTTTGATGAATTCGTGGCGTGGTATCTGCATTTTGCCGAAAAGCGGGAATTGCTGGGCAACACAAATCATCTTCTATACATCTGCAGGAAAACGGAATAACCATCTGACGAAGACAATTGATAGCCGAGAATATCGGAAAATATATTTTGAGTTAAACGGCTATCGACAAATCGGGATTTTAGGAGCGCGTGATGAATACCCAAATAGCCTACTGCGGAGTTAACTGCTTTGCATGTTCTGATTACATTAACAAAATCTGTCCTTCCTGCAAGCATACACAGTGGACGGAAGAAGATATATGTATGCCT
>JAFUZM010000011.1 GCA_017476605.1 Clostridia bacterium | reverse complement strand
TGTTCAGCTGCTTCCAGAGGTAGTCAGCCAGTTCCTGATTCGGGGTTTTGAAGAAATAGATCCGCCGGGGATCGTATCCTCCAAACTTAATCGTGACGCAGTCCCTCCACCCGATGTGATAGTTTTCAAGGTCCGCTTTGTCGTGGATTTCGATCGGAGCGTCGAAGAGAAGTTCTCCTCCATCGCCAACCGAAGTTCCGTGGGTAAACGCCGTCTTACCTGTTCTTGCCATCTGCTTGTCTCCATTTCTGGGGACAAGCTCGGTGCGTGCCAGTCATCATTGCGGTCACCTTCCTCGGGTTGCCCCCGGGTCGAGGTGACCAGCGGATCGCTTCGCTGGCTGCCTTGGGTAACATGTCGCCATCACCGCCGCCGCGATACTCCCTCCCGAACCGTCGACTGAACGGGAGGTGCTGCGGGTCTGGCCAGCCTTTTTGCATCGGCTGAAGATGGGAATCATCCTGTAGAAAAAGCCGTCAACCTGTGATATAATCAAGGCTCAGAGCGTTTTCCCTGAATCGATTCCTGATCCGACCTAATCGGATCAGTCTTAGGATATCAAATTGACTTGGCAAAGACGGTGAAGCAACGACAGGACAAGACAGGCTGTGACAAGGAAGGACAAGAAAATGACCTTTTCGGATTTTGCCTCAAGGATTGGCACTGTATTACGCGGCTCAGACAGCCAGGCAGTATTTACCAGAACGCTATTTGAGATGATTCTTCCTGAAGATAGAGATGATTTGCTTGAGGGTATCTCAGACAGTACATGGAAAAGCTACTTTAACGGCGGAGCACGGATTACAAGGCTTGCAAAGAAGATCAACGCTGTCGTAGATCCCATGTTATTCGAGCCATACATCAATGAACAGGAAGAAACCGCGGTCCAAAAGCTTTGTGAAGCTTTCAGAGATGTTCTTCCAGAAATAAATCTGCATAATGCTGGAGAGCTGATTGCTGAGTTGTTTGACAAGATAATCAATGAGGCTGCCGGTGGAAAAAAAGAAAAACCTGCTGTTTTAAAGCAGGAGAATAACGAAGACGACCCTCTTCAGCTCGCCTTTCTAACCCGTGATGATCAAGTTGCTCCTGATCTTTCAGGCATGGATGGAATATTTTATTACGGAGGCAGTGAGCCCGAGAAGGAAACTGAACCTTTTGAAAAGTACTTGCAAAAAGCCATAGAACACTATTCAGTAAAGCCTACTCTCATTAACAGAGAACAGCCACAACCTTTTTATGATATTTATGTCTGCGCAGATCTTGTTCGGAATGCCGCGTATATTTCAGGGACCATCCCGGATAAAAATAGGAGAATCAAAGATGCAACTTTGACAAAACTGAAAAAAGTGTCAAAACACGTTATCATCGAAGGAACCGGCGGCATTGGAAAATCAATGTTCCTCACCCATCTTTTCCTTTCATCTGCTCAAGAATTTGTAAATGGAAATGGCCGGGTGCCGGTGTTTGTTACATTAAAAGATTACAATGAAAATACATCCGGATTCATGGAACTCATCTGGCAAGCAATTAAAACGTTTGACCCGGCGGTAGAGCAAAAGGATGTGATACAGGCCTTTGATAATAACGACGTTGATTTACTGCTTGATGGGTTAGACGAAATTCCTACCTCGCTCCGAGAGGATTTTTCGAAGGATATGGAAGCCTTTATTAAGTGCTATCCAGGTATTTCGATAGTTCTTTCATCCCGCCCTGTACATACGCCTTTTCCATATGGACGGTTTGCGACATATGAAATTGAAGAGCTCTCCCTAAGCCAGGCATCGGAGTTAATTAAAAAAATCCATTTCTGGGACGAGGTATCAAAAGACAAATTCCTGCAGGCGCTAAAGACCGGACTATACTATTCACATAGGCAGTTCGCAAGCAATCCTCTGTTGCTTACGATCATGCTTATGACATATGCGTACTTCGGCACTTCTTTTGATGACATGCACGTATTTTATGCTAAAGCCTACGAGACTATGGCTAGGCTTCATGATCAGACAAAGGGCTCGTATCAGAGGCCATTGCATACGAAACTGTCACCAGAAGAGTTTGCTGTGTTTTTCTCCCAGTTCTGTGCTAGAACTTATGCAGCAGAAGTGTTTGAATTTACAGATTTGACCTTTGCTACGTACATGAATAAGGTGATAAAAAAAGTTGCTCCGAACAACCCCGATCTATCACCCAGAGACTTCGCTATGGATCTGACGGACAACCTATGCCTGATGTATCATGAGGGTGAAAAATATTATTTTATCCACCGTTCTTTCCAAGAGTATTTTGCTGCAGTATACTTTGCTACCGACTTTGAAACAAAACTGGAATCCGTCGGCAACTTTTTTGAAAAGCTTCATCATCGCTCTTATTCCGATCATACATTCGATATGCTGTATGGGATGATTCCTCAAAAAGTGGAACGCAACATTTTTCTGCCGTTCTTAAAAAACCTTATAAGTGAATGCGCCTCAGAAGCAGAGGAAAATGCTGAGGAGGATGAGCAACCTATAGCTGAGTACTGGGCTTTCCTTGAGCGGCAGTATCCATTTTTGTATTATGAGCAAGGTGAGGTTGGGGAATCCAACATCAACTCCCCGGAATCCTTCATTTACAGCAAAATCCGCGAGAAAAAGCAACTTCACTATCTACAGGATATTGATATCCTTCCATGGCCTGCTGAAATATATGATCTCCCAACCAAAAAATGGGTAAAGGCTTACAGTAATTTTCTAAAAGAGGAAGCTTTTGATAAGTATCCAAATCCGGAAGAAATACCTGAGAAATTACTGGACGATGAAGAGCTGGTTGAGGAAGGCAGCCTTCCCTATAGATACTCTGATTACTTTGGCAAGCCGGATTTGCAGGGCGCTACTGTAGAGATCGAAGTATATGTCATCCTGCAAAATCCTAAAAAGCACAAAGAAGTACGCGAGTTTATGGAGCTTGACGGCTTTCCATTAGTAGAAGAGTATAAATATATGAAAGCATATTGTGCTGAACTGGAAAGTGAAAAAGAACGGGAAGCTGCAGCCCAAGGGCTATTTGATGACTGAGGAGGTACCGCTGAATGATCCTGTATTCTAACATTATGCCAATGGCATTAGAGGAAGATCAGAAAACCATTATTGACTGCTTTCACGAACAAGCAGCGCTTTCTGATCAGATCGAAATTGCGGTAGGATATTTGTCGAGATCTTCACTGGATGAAATTGAACGGATTGTTGATGAAAATAATATAGCCCGAGTAATCATTACAGCGGGCATGTATTTTGTAGAAGGAATGCCTGAAGGAACATACCGCACCGCCCTGAAACTGAATGAGAAATGGAGAGCTCAGGATAAAGGCGAAATTCGTCTGGTGCGATCCTTCAAGTACCACGGTAAGCTCTATATCTTCATGAAAGAAGGCGCTCCATTTTCTGTTATTTCCGGTTCGGCAAATATGGGTGTCATCCTGCAGGAGGCTTCAAACCGAAGGCAATACGAGATAGCAAATCTGATTACCTCCCCAGAAGAATGCAATGCCTTTCTGAGGCATGTTCGCCAGCTTGAAGAGCCAACATTTTCAGCTAACATTGGCGACATTACTGGTTTGACACTTATCCGAGAACAAAACGTATCCCTTAATGGAATAGACCTTGTTGAACGAGTCGCTCCTGCAACCGTTGAAATATATGCACAGGCAAAAACAGATGTGTCCTTTACGCTCCCTATAAAAGTCCCGACTCGTGAAGAACGATTCATGGATGACGGAAAGCATTTTACAAAATCGAACATCAATGTTTGTTATGCCGCCCCGAGAAACGCCAGAAAGTCTCGTGACTGGTATGAAGTTCAGATGACTGTAGCAAAGGAGATTACCCGGAAGGAAGGATATCCAGAAAAAAATGTTCCCTTCTTTGTAGTCACAGACGACGGCTATTGGTTTAAGGCTCACACAACAAGTGACGGCAATAAGCAGTTCAGCGCTGTAGGTGATGAGCTGATCATGGGCAGATGGATCAAAGGTCGGCTTGCCGCCGCAGGGCTTGTCGATCCGGTAAACGATACTCAGGCAGATACAGATAGAAAGGGCATGATCACGAAGGATATGCTCGAAGATTACGGGTGTAACGCAATAGTCTTTTCTAAGACTGACCAGAAAGCACCAGATGGAGATCAACAGCTGGATGTTTGGACTTTGTCATTTGCAAAGACTGAAGCGTAAGGGAGGACACGGAAATGGCATATTTGGACACCTACCTGAATACCATCATTGAGCGTGGCAATGTCGAGCTTGCTGAGTCGATTCGCAAAACTGCGGAAGATGTCGGAAATGCCAACATCAAGAACTTCTCCTATGTTACCCATGAGATAGGTTTGCTCTTCGGCAACGTTCAATCCGGCAAAACCGGTCAGATGTTTGGGATCATGTCGAAAGCAACGGATCTTGGATTCTATGCATTCGTGCTGTTAACGACAGACAATATTGTCCTTCAGCAGCAAACTCTCGATCGTGTGAAAGCAGATCTTAAGGGGTATTGTATCTGCGGAGAGAATGATTCTGGCCTTTTCATAGAAAATGGATTGAAAGATCCGGCAATAATCGTATTGAAGAAGAACAGCAGAGTACTAAAACTGTGGGCTAATGTCTTTAATACTACCGGATTTATGAAAGGAAACCCGCTGTTCATCATTGACGACGAGGCTGACGCTGCTTCTCTGAACACATTGGTTAATAAGAATCGCCAATCCAGCATCAATAAATATCTGGATAGTATACGGAACAGCGCAATGAGCAGCTTATATCTGCAGGTGACTGGCACACCCCAAGCTATTATTCTCCAGACAAAAGCCTCTGGCTGGCATCCTTTATTCACGCATTACTTTAAGCCGGGCCGTGGATACTTGGGAGGAGACTTCTTCTTTCCCAAGGGGCAGAAACCGGAATGCGTAACGTATGTAGATGAACTGGAAAAGCCGGAACGAAGTGTGGTTCTCAGGCATATCCTTGTATCTGCACAGATGCTTACTTCAGGCAGTACTGTGTCAAACTGCCTGATCCATCCAAGTGTTAGGCAGTCCGCCCATGACAGCTACGCCAATAAAATCAAAGCTGAAATAGCATGGTGCAGAGAAAATGCTGATGGAGAATTTACCTCGGAACTTCAAAAAATGTATAGGGATATTCATCCTGCAAAGAGCGAACTAAAGCCCTTCGCGGATGTCCTCGCCTATGCCAAGGGCCTGATAACAGGGACATCAATTAAGGTGTTAGTGATGAATGGGCGCAGTGATACGGACAGCGATGACTACGCTGAAGGGTGCAACTTTATCATTGGCGGCAACACCCTGGGCCGTTGAGTAACCTTCCCTTAATTGCAGACAATCTATTAGTCCCGCAAATCAAAAAAGCCGCAGGCTGATACGATGTGGCAGCACAGCCGCATGTTTGGTTATGATAGAGATCCAGGCATGATGATGGTGTATATCGATGAGCATCTCTACAAATTGTTTGCAGATATCAATGCGGCAAACAATGCCATGATTTCTCAGATTGAACAAGGTATCGAAGACATCAACGTTATGTATTCTGAAAGTATAAATCCCACCCGGAAAAGTGTCCTAGACAACAAGCATGTGATTGCTATTTCCGGTGGGACAAACTACTACCCATTCTATCCAGACAATGATGATATCGATGCTATATCAGCACTGCTTAGTACGTTCAGCGACAACGAGCCATACTATCAAGTAAGTTTGAACGTGATAAAAACCGTGCTGAATCACGTTATCCCGAGCCCGGACTTCAAGCTGACATCTTTCATTTCTTTTATTGATACAATGCTCTCACAAGCTCCCGGAGCCCAAGGCGTACTCATTGTTCGCAGAGGCAGAGATGTTGCACAGGGTACCGGTGCCCTTTTGTCTCCGAATGACTGGAAACTTAGCGGTTCCTTCCCTCGGAAGGTAGTCCTGACTATGTACCAAGTTACAGGAACAAAAGGATGGGGCGGCAAACAGCTCTGGGTTCCCAACATTAAACTCCCGGACGGAACAGTGTATTATGATGTGGAAGAGGATTAATCATGGCTGATAATCATACTCCGGAGGTCAGACATAAGAATATGTCTCACATTCGGAGCACCAATACGAAGCCGGAATTGGCGGTCAGGCAGTATTTGTTCTCTCATGGATTTCGTTACCGGCTTAATGTACAAGCGCTTCCGGGGAGACCTGATATCGTCCTTCCTAAGTACCGCACCGTTGTATTCATTAATGGGTGTTTCTGGCATCATCACGACTGCGGAAGGTTTGTCTGGCCCTCTTCAAATGAAGAATACTGGCATAAAAAGATTGATGGAAATGTACAGAGAGATAAAGAGAACCGTGAAAAGCTCGCAAGCCTTGGGTGGAATGTCATCATACTGTGGGAATGTCAGCTGAAGAAAAAAACTGCAGAAGAACGGCTGCAGCGATTGTGTGCTGAGATAAAAAATGGCGCCCCGTGCTAAACAGGGCGTCATCGTTTTACTCTTCACTGATGTTGGCTTCCACTGATTCATACTTGATGCCGGCAAAAGTTTTCAGGATAGCCTCGTAGATGATCTGTGCGCCTTTGCAGGGAACCGCCATCCCGATCTGTTTCCTAACAGATTCTTTACTTCCCTCGAATACGAATGTGTCCGGGAAGGTCTGCAGGCGTGCACGTTCACGGTTTGTCAGAGCCCTGGGCTCACTCCAGTGGTAGATGTGGGTACCGCCGCCGCCGCTCCCGGTAACGGTGTATGCCGGTTTATCAGGATCGAGGCGCTTGTAGATCTGACTGATCGTTGCTCCTTTGATGTGAAGCTGAAGTTCTTTCGGAAGCTCTGCTGTAAAAGCGTTCTGGCCAGGTTTGATATACTCCAGACGCTTAACGACCTGCTCGCTCTGCTTGGTCTTTTCATTGTTGGGGATGTCATCTGTAATCGGAGGAACCTCGATCGCTGTACGACAAGAGTTGTCCACATCCTTGTAAGGAGAAGGACTGGGAATTTTAAACTCGAACGGCATATCATTTCGGATACCAACAATAATCACGCGATGCCGGGCCTGAGGGACACCGTACTCTTCGAACTTATACAGATTAGGGTAGATGCGGTATCCGCAGGCAATCATGTCCTCCTTGATCTTTGAGAATGCCTTACCCTCATTGGCACTCTGTAAGCCGCCAACATTTTCAGCGAGGAACCAGAGCGGCTGATACATCTTCAGAACTTTGATGCCATAAGTGTACAGCGGCCCGAAGGTACCAGCAAATCCTTTCTGTTCGCCTACCACAGAAAAGTCATTGCACGGAAAACCGAAAGAGAAAGCATCTACCTTGCCCAGTTTTGTAATATCGAGAGTGTGAACATCCTCGCAGTACACGCTGTCTGGATCGTCCTTGCAGATGTTCCTGCGATAAGTTTTGCAGGTGTCTTCGTCAAAGTCATTCGCCCAAGCATGAACAATGCGATACTCAGGTTTTTCAATTGCGGCATGCGTAGCACCCCAAGCAAGTCCCCCAGGGCCGCAGAATAGTTCGCCCATACGGAAAACTGTTGTTTCAGCCAGTTTCTTCGCGTTCTTGGCGACATGAGCATCAATTAAGTTTTGCACGACTTCCAAATCCTCCGCACTCAGACGTTCCAACCCATTAAGCCTGTAGACTGGATTGATGTCTGATTCGCTGATATACCCTGCGGCAAGCAGAATTTCAAATGGATGAAAAGACAGAGCGCGGGCAATTTTACACAGTGCAGACCAATTGGGTGTTTTTCGCTGACCGGATTCGATCTTGAGAATTTCGCTGTCGCTGATTTCACAGGCCTCGCTGAGCTTTTTCAGAGACATACCCAATGCTTCTCTGCGTTCCTTGATCAGGGTTCCAACGGCAGTAGACACAGATTCCACCTCCACTCGACGAAGTATAACAGACGCGCTGCTTATAGTCAAGGATTCGTTTCATTTTGCTGCCAAAAAGCAGCGATTACCTATTAGTCCTTCTTGTAAAACGCGCATTCGTACCCATCAGCCCGCAGGAGAATGCCCGGCAGCCATTCAGGGGTCTGGCCCATGATCGCGCAGACCGTGCTCAGTTCCACTTCCGCAGGTGCTTCAATGATCACCTCATCATGCACATGTCCGACGATACGGTAATCTTTCAGGCGTTTCATCGCGGCAGCGAGGATGTCCCGGGAAACAGCCTGAACGATGTTCTCCACGAATTTTGGCCCGTAACTCTCGATCCGGCCCCAGTGCTTATTGGCATCCGGCCCCAGGTACGTGATGCTTTCCCCGCCGTACTGGTTTGGTTCCAGCCGGGGTTTGATGTACGACAGCCGCCGCCCGGAAGGAAGGTGGATGAACAGCATCCTGCTGACATACTCGAAGCGGACACACCCAACTTCGGTCGATACCCGCATCTGGATGGTTTCCTTGATCGCCTCGTCAATCTTCCACCAGTATTGGACGATGTGTGGGTTAGCGTCCCGCCACATGCTGACCAGCGGCTGAAGCTCACTTTCCTCTAATCCCATGTCGATGGCACCCATCGCTTTCAGGGCACCGACGGAGCCGCCATAGCCCAAAGCCAGCTCGGCGATTTTGCCTTTTTGCCTGAGATGGCCATTCACGCCATGCTTCTCCACCGGAACCTTGAACATCTGTGACGCCGAGGCACAGTAAATGTCCCCGCCGGTGCGGAAAACCTCCGCCCGCCATTTCTCTCCCGCAAGGTGGCTCAGCACCCTTGCCTCGATCGCGCTGTAGTCAGCGACGATGAACCTGTATCCCTCCCGGGGAATAAAGCTGGTGCGAATTAATTCTGAAAGAACGCCGGGCACACTGGGATACAGCATGTTCAGCATCTCATAGTCGCCCTGCTTCACCAGAGCTCTGGCCTGCTCGAGGTCAGGCATCTTGTTTTGTGGCAGGTTTTGCAGCTGGATCAGCCTCCCGGCCCAGCGGCCTGTGCGGCCAGCCCCGAGGAACTGGAACATGCCGTGACACCGTCCATCCCCGCAGACACTGTTCTCCATCGCCTGATACTTTTTCACAGAGCTTTTCGCCAGCTGCAGGCGGAGGGACAGAACTTCAGCCAGATTCTCCGGCGCGGTCTTGATCGCCGCCGCGACTTCCTTTTTCGCCAGCGTTTCCATTTCCAGACCGTTTTCAGCCAAATACCCCTGCATCTGCATGACCGAGTTGGGATTCTCCAGCCCGGTCATTTTTTTCATTTTGGCTGTCAGATCTGCCTTGGACAGGTCATCAATCTCCAGCGCCTCCGCTACCATCTGCCGATCAATCCGGATGCCCCTGTCGTTGATCTTCTGATCCAGAACGTACTCTTCCCAGACGAAATCCGGCACCGGGTATTTCCGCAGACGATCCTGAATCTGCTGTTCCACCAGCACATCGCGCTCATTGTACCGCTTGAAAAGCTCCCACTTTCCCGGGGCGTGCTGAGGCAGGTTCCATGTCCGTCCGCCATTGGATTTCGTTGGCCTGCAGGGCTGGCAGAAATACCGGATCAGATCCTTTCCTTCTTTCAGCTTCTGCTGCTCAAATCCAAGCACAGCGCCAACCTTGTCCAAGCCGCCGGGCAGCCCGTTATAGTACGCCAGCACCATGGAACAGCGCCATGCGCTCGGGTCGAGATACCCGCTGGCAGGATCATCCTCCGGACAGCAGGATTTGAAATACCGCGGATAGTACCGCCGAAGCCAGACGGACAGGCACACCCGTTCAAAGCTGGCATTGTAGGCATATTTGGTTACGCTGTTGTCCGACAATGCCGCCAGTATCTCCTCCGGTACAGTTTCCCCGCAGGCAAGATCGTATACCCGGATCGGGCCGTGATCGACACTGACACCGAAAAGGAGAATGTCGAAATTCTCATCCTCAGCGTATCTGTACACCCCGGTCTTGCTGATGTCCGCTCCGCTGCGGGTCTCCAAGTCAATATTCAGTGTGTTCATGCTCACCTCAAAAAGAAAGACGGGTGACGGGCCGGAACCCGCCACCCCATAGTTCAATCAGGACAGGAAGTCTTCGTCGTCGTCATCGTCCAGTCCGGCGAAGTCATCCTCAGCCCGGCTGTGACCACCCAGCGGAGTGCCGTCACGCAGCTTCTGGATGTTGTTCAGGCCGCAGGCGATACCCTTGTTCCCGTTGGTGTTGAAGGCGTAGAAGTTGATGCTTGCCCGCCCGATGATCCCGCTGTACAGCTCACTGCTGTCCAGGATCGGCTGGCGGTCAGCATCCACACACCCGGGCTTGGTGGTGCTGTTCGCGTTGATGAACCAGCAGCCCTTGTAGTGCGGGTCGTTCTTCCGCTCCTTGTCGCCGTCGCGCAGGGGCTTCTTCAGGGTCTCGTAGTCCGGGACGGTCTTGCTGTTTCCCTGCAGCTTGGACAGGCCCTCGTTGTACGCCGCCTTCATGGCCTCGTTGATCCGCTGAACCGTAGCTGTGTCACTCTTGGGGATGATGAGACTGACGGAGTACTTGGGGGTGCCGCCGCCCAGCGGGACTTTCGGCTCGTTGACGGTCAGGTAGCTCATGATGGTGTTCTTGCCAGTGATAACCTTGGTGCTGTTCATAATCTCAATCCTCCATAAAATCTTTCTCCGCCGTGTTGAACTCCGGACGCTTATCCGTCTCAGGAGCCAGCACCGGCTTACCCTGGGGCTTTTCAATCAGCCCCGACAACAGTTGATCAAACAGTTTCTTTCCCAGCTGCTTCGTCATCGCGGTAACGCCCAGCAGCTTCTTCTCGTAGGGGTCATATCCAGCTTCGGTTACGACCCTCGCGACTTCCGCTTCGTTTGAGTACTTCCGATTGCTTCTGCCTTCCACCAGCTTGAAACCGGGATACCGGGTACCGGCCAGAGCCTGCGTCAGGGCGTATTCCTTCACGTCCTCCGCCCAGCGCACCAGCTGGTCTACCTGCGGCAGGATGGCGGCGATCTCATCAGCGTCCAGCGTTGGAGCCTCAGCGAATTCATACCGCGCCATCTCCAGGTTTTGCTCCGCTCGTTTCCGGCAGTAAGCCTTCACTTTGCAGAACTGGCAGTGATCTCCGGCGCTGAATTCACCTTCGCCCTCGTAGGCCAGTTTCGCCGTGGGGGCCAGAACGTTCTCCGCCCAGTCCAGAAGCTCTTCCCGGGTCAGCTCGAAGGTGTCTACGTTTTCCCGCCGGGGCTGGTAGATCGTAAGCCTGATCCGATGGATGGAGTACAGGTCTCCGAAAGTGTCCAGCGCACCCAGCGCGTAGCATTTCAGCTGGCTGTTCCCGGTACCGTCTTCTCCTGACGCGCTGACCAGAACGCCTACTCCGAATTTCATATCGATAATGTGCAGCAGGTCGTCGGCCACAATTACGCAGTCCCCGGTTCCGAAACCGTGCTCGACCCATTTGGAGAAATCCAGCGTCTGTTCCACACAGACCAGCGGGTCTTCGCAGAGCTTCTTCGCCTCGGATACCTGATCCATCACGAACGCCGCGTAGCCTTCAGCGGCTTCCATCATCTCAGCGTCGAACCAGGTCAGGTTCTCAGTCGGGTCTTTGGCATCCCTTCCCAGCGCCTTCTCCACCAGATACTGGCAGAGCTCGTGAGCGTCGGTGCCCTGCTGGGCGAAGGGACTGCCCCGGTCTTCCTCCTGAGCGCAGAGCTTTGCGCTTGGCGGGCATTTCAGCCATCGTTCACTCGCGGAAGCGGACAGGTAGGCGTGTTTAGCCATTTCCGATTCCCTCCGCTTCTTTTACCAGTGCCGCCAGCTCGTCCGGGTCCGTGATGTCGGAAAGCTGCTCCACATTGCGTTTTGCCAGCAGTCCCTTCACCTCAGCCCTGAACCCCTTCCGGGATTTCTCCGCCAGGATCGCTCTGACTTCCTCAAAGGTGTACACCTTCACGGGAGCGGGAGCTGATTCCACAGCCGGAGGATCCTGTTTCTGCTCCGGGGCCTCAGCGCCTTCCAGCACACCTGCCAGTCCGGCAATGTCCGCCGCCAGCTTCTTCAGGCCATCTACCAGAAACATCCGTTCCTTCTTTGTCATGGGAATGCTCCTCCTTTCTTCGTTCGTACCGGTCTCTGACCCCGGCCACCTTCCTCTGTATTGGTGGGCGGGATTTTTATAACCATCTCCCGGATTTTTTTCAGGAGCTCTCGCGCACACACATATAAAAGCGGAAACGATTTTTTCGCTGCCGATTA
>JAFUZM010000116.1 GCA_017476605.1 Clostridia bacterium | reverse complement strand
GGAGATCCCCATCTGTTCAAAAGCTCCAGCCAACTCATCATCATGTTCCACTAGCGAACGTCTTTGCTCATCCAGCATGATTGCTGATCACCGAGAAGTTCCTGTACATTTGGGCATCCAGCCAGACTAACAAGTTGAAAAAAACTCCTCATATAGTGATATGGCGTTTGTTTATGATGCTGCAGCCGCTGCTTTTGAATTTTTACGCTGGGGAACAGTGTATCCCCTCAAAGCCATTTCTTCTTTAAACTTTTCTTTTGTGAGTTTTGCTGCTTTCGAAGCGTTCGCAACTGTCATTAACCCCTGTTCAACATATTCAAACAGTTTGGTAAGATTGTTCTCATCCAGCAAATCTTGAACAGCCTGACACATAATGCGTTCTCCTTTCTGTGTATTAACAAATGTATTCTTTCGCTTAGAAAACTCAGGGAATTTCTCCGTATTGACTGTATCCCTGTCTACAAAAAGATCCATCAAATCAGAGACATTCGCGTTTAGCTCGTTGTCGTATTTCTTGGCAACAGTATTTACGTAGATTTCCGTAAATCCGTTCTTCACAACATCTCCAGTCTCCCTCACCACGCGATCTACGTGATAGATCGGGAAACCTTTCCCGTACTTGTCAAATGCGCTGATGAATATAGCAACTACCTTCTGAACGTCCTTGAATTTGGTACTCTTGGGTGTTTTGTTTGATGTAATCACGGAAGCATTATACCGGACTCTCGCCTCATGATTATCATCGTTGCGCTTCTGAACTTCAATATTAACCAGGATACCGCCTTTTAAGCGGCAAAGGCAGTCAAGTCGCACCGCTCTTCCCTGCAGATTCCCGATACTGTCCTGAGGAATAACTTGAAGCACCTTTACCTCTTGTCCCAGAATCGTTGAAATGATTTCCTGGCACACTCCCTTATCCTCGCACATCTTTTGGAACAAAGTGTCATCCAGTGGAATCATTTTTCTGACAGTTTCAACAGTCGCTGTCGGGAAAGCCTTCTTCGCCACTTTTCTGCCTCCTCTTTCTATTTCCACTTTGGATATCAACAGATAAAGTTTACCTCAAAGCACTGTGCATTGCAAGACATTCCCGAAAAATAGAAAGAGTCAGAAATCTTTTGATTTATGCGGCACCATAGCAGAGAAATGTAAAATTGATTTAGCGGCTCCATGGATCTTCTTCCGTTCAGAAGAGTGTTTGTTCTGTTTTTAACCTCAGATCCTCTCCGGGTTCCGCTTCTGCTGACATCGTCCTTACAGATTCCGCTATCATCATCACCACGAGCTCCAGAGGCATGTTCCTCTTATGAAGTCCCTACTTTTCCGTTGCATCAAAAAGGATATTAGATACAGCCAACCTTGAATCCGGTTCGATTTCTATAGCAAAAGAAAAAGACGTATTCGTCGATACCAGGAATGATACTTCCCCAAGATCGGAATGCATTTCGATTGGAGTGTCCCCTATCCCCTCCGGATTTCTCAAAAAGAGTGTTCCACAGATTTCAGGCGCTGCATCCGCAAGATAGGTAATCGTTACTGTAACCGGATTCTTGCGCGAAATGAACTGGGGACTTTCCAGGACGATGCGACGCTCTTCGTTGGATGTCCAGTAACCATTCTCATCAGTGTCCGCATCGAAGGAGTACCCGGGAGTATAAGGGAAGTCTATGGTTTTGGCTCCCTCCAGTGGTCCGGCCATCCCGTCCAGATGGCAGGTTTCGGATAGATATACTGGATCCCCAAACAGATCTCCTACAAGATGATAATCCTTTTTGAGGTAATCCGGCATTGACTCAAGATCTCCCATAACCCCCCCAACAAGGAGATGACGGTCATCAAGAGCAGAGCGATCATTCAGTAAAACGGAGGTATCATAGTTGACCAGGCTTCGATTCGTCGTCATGTATGTGACATGATCGCGGTCCGGAATGAGAATTCGCGCAATTTCGGGCAGTCCGGATTCATTGATATATGCGATGCTCTTTGCCCCGTTTGCCTCAGCAATCGCATCCAGTGCCTTGAAATACCCGGAAAACTGATTCCCAAGCGTAGGCAGTGCTTTCCCCCAGCTTCCGCCAGAAAGAAAAAGCAGTGCGCAGCATAAGATTGTGAAGGCAAGTTTTTGATCCTTTGACGGCATTTTCTCCATGAACCGAAAAGCAAAAAAGATCGTGGCTAGAATCAGTGCAACAAATCCAATCAGATGATATCGCGCTGTCGGAACGGAAAGCTGCAGAACCGTAAAGTTCCACAGAAAGATGAAAGAGCACATCAAGGGAACCGCATTCCGCCTCGAATTGAGGATATCCTCCCCATCAAGAGAGGCAAGCAGGCTGCAAACTGGCCTGAGGCCAAACACAAACAGAAGAAGCAGGAAGATCATTTTGGCAATGTGCAAAATACTTCCAATGGAGTAAAGACTGATTTCCTCTTCCGGAAGAGCAGCAATGAGCTGAAAAAGAGTCGTAAAATTTGTCTGGAGCTGCGCAAAAAAGTCCGGGAGTCTCACCAGTGTCATCTGATCCGCATAGGTGGAAAGGCCAAGTGTTTTCTGCAGGACCACACCGGAAAGATTTACCAAAACCGCACAAAGGGGCAAAAGGATATGGCGGAGACGCTGATCAGAATCTGCACGCAACCGGATTAGGCCATCAACGACAAGAATCGGAAGGAATCCGCAAGCAAGTACATACAGTCCGCTGGAAAGTCCGGTCAAAAAACAGAGGAACAGAAAGAAAAGCTGCGCCAGCACATGGAGGATGCGGTTTCCCTTTTTTGCCGTCATCCTCTCAAGCAGCCAGATTGGAAGCAATACTTTGTAAATATACTGACCGCTCCCGTAGAAAAGCATATTGGAATAGGCAACCATCCCGAAGGCAAAAGGAATGAGCATGAGCGACGCTGCAAATGCAGCGGCATGAAAGGAGAAGCTCAGATTCTTAAAAAGCAAAAGGATGACACTGACAAAGAGAACAAGGTTGATGATATTCGCAATCGCAAATGACAGCAGGATGTTTCCTGTCAGAATGTATATCGGAAGTCCAAACAGCGCAGTGCAGTCAAATTCGAGGGTCGTCATATACTGCCAGTTCGGAATAATGATGGCCCGATTTTCCCACATTTGCATTGTGTGATACAGCACCTTCGCCGAGTCCTGATCCGTGACCACCTGATAGCGAAGGTTTACATAGACCCAGAGCAGCATCTCAGCCAGTAGCAATAATCCGCAAAACGGGAACGATTCCGCTTTTTTGAGAATTCTGCGCATCATCATATTTCTCTCCTTGTTCGGCTTTACCTGATTTCATTGCCCATTGCCAGATTCTCATCTTGCAGCAACAGACGGTTCTGCTTTGAAACAATGTAAAAAGGGAAGGCTGCTCCGGCAGCCTTCCCTTAACAAAGTCACTGATTTAGAAACGCCAAGGATTAGAGTCCAAACCACTCACTGTCTTCCTCGCCGCCCTGGTTCGGATTCTGAACCGGAACCGGTGTCTCAAGAACTGCACCCGCTGCTGGTACTCTGGTCGGCTTCGGTGTACGAGTCGGCTTCGGTGTACGAGTCGGTCTGGGTGTTGCAGTAGGCGCCGGTGTACCAACCTGACGGGCACCCTGGATGTAATCGCTGGTCTGAACAATTACAGGCTGATCCACATTAATATACATAATAGCGGTCTTGCCCGGAAGCATATAAAGCTCGTTGCCCATATCATCAAAGAAGATCATGCGGAAGTTCGGAGAACCATACTCACTCGCGGTCGTTGTCGAATCAGAACGTACCCAGGTTCCGCGAATGTATTTGCCGTTCTGGAAAATTTCGCAGACGCCCTGGCCGTAATCCTGGATCATAACGCGGACAGCATTGTTGTTATAAGTAGAAATGTTGGTCCGAATGATGAGAATGTTCGAGAACTCGCAAATGCTCTGATTGAGACCATCAATGTATTCTGCGCCATTGGAGAAGCGCTGATATACGTTGGTCATCGGGTTGTACTTATAGCTCGTGACATACGCCGGATTGGTGGTTTTATAGGAAACAGAAAGTCCGGTAACATTTGCGCCATGATCAAGCCCGGAAATCGTGAAGCGGAACGGATGCATGGTCGGTTCCTGTGTAAACTGAGCAAGGACATTGCGCAGGCCTACACGCTGATGGTGCGGTCTCTTGTGTTCGGAGTCGATGTTCTCCTCATAATACTTTGCATAGTTGCCGGTAATGCCCTCAAAGAAAGGCCAGTTCCAACGGGAACGCACATAAGCGTTGTTGTTGTTGAGAAGGTTGCTGAAGTCCTCAACGTCATATTCCGGCATTGCCTGGTCGATATTAAACGGTTTGCGCTGCCATCCATAGAAGCAAAGGGCTGCTCCCCAGGACTGGCGGATCTTAGACATGATAACACGTCCGGAACGGACCGGGCCGGAATAGTTCGGCACGGTATCCATATAGAGCGCGAGCATACGGGTAGAACCATCGCCCTGAATCGGGAACTCATAAAGAATGTCTGCAGAGGAAACGCCCCAATGCGGCTGTGCCTCAGGGTCATTGTCGATGGAGCAGAGAATCGGGTAATAGCGTCCGCTCCAGGGATTGCCGGTGATCGGACTATATCCGGGGATGACCGGGTTCTCTCCTGGAAGGTTCATCGTAATACGATTTGTAACCGCAACACCGTTCGCAGGAAGCTCGACATAGTATTCAGCACTTGCACCAACGGCCAAAACAATGCACGCCAGAGCCAGGAGCACAAGACCTAATTTCTTTCCAAATTGCAAAATAAAACACCTCCAAATTCGATTGATGAAATTCATCGTCTGCAATCTCTATAATATTATTTGAAGTTTTGATTTGAGTCAACAGGTTTTAAAAAATTTTTCAAAAACATCCGCATTTTGCCCGATTACTGTCCATCCCCTCTCTTATATACCGGGTGCCATGCCATTTCCTTTTCAAATCAATCTTCTGTCTCTAAGACGATTTCATGATTTCCTTTTATCCCAACACGCTGATATTTTGCATCTTTTCTCACACCTGTCCAAGGGCAACAGGTTGCCATTGTCATCCCGGCCGATATCATATATAATGAAGAAACTCCCTGGTCTATCATTCTTATTTTCTGGAGCGCGTTTATGTGTGCACGATACTTTCTTAATATTGAGGAACATGAAAACGAAACAATCTCTGAGGAAATCCGGCGTCGGTATAAAGACAGCGAGATCACTGCCAGGTTAGGCGGACAGATCGTGCCCTCTCTTCCTGCCCCCGTTCTCTGTCGGGACAGGAAAGGCGGCTCCGGCTATTTTCTTATGAAGTTCGGCCTGCCGACAAGGGACAGTAGGATCATCAATGCCCGTTCAGAAACGGCCTGCGAGAAGCCCATGTTTCGTCCACTCATCGAATCCTCGAGGCGCTGTCTGATTCCCGCATCCTCCTATACGGAATGGGAAAAGCAGGGAAAGCAGAGAATTCCCTATGAGTTCAAGGCTCCGGATGCCAGACTTATTTACTTTGCGGGTCTTTATCGTCTCGATGGAAAAGACTCCCTTGCCTCATTCGTCATTCTGACACGAAATGCACCCACAGAATTTAACCACATTCATGATCGCATGCCCCTGATCCTGACGCCCGAGGAACAGAAACGTTGGCTTTTCTCGGATCATGACTATAAGGAGCTTCTCTCAAAGGGACAAACAGACCTTGTCTATGCGCGCAGCTGACGTCGCCCCTTTTCTCCCCTCCCGGTCATTTGTCAAAAATGTCGGCATAATGAAAAGCGTTTCGGAAAACCGAAACGCTTGTTTCATTTAAAAGGAGTAGGACACTCGGGGCAGAAGCTCTCACGGCACACACGAAGCAATGCTTAATGCTGCTGCCTTCCGGCCCTGACATGGTTCACACACCCGCATTGCATGAGGTCCATCCGTCATCGCACCCTACATAGAGTATTTTACACGGAACCGCATGCGAATTGCAATGTGAATATTTGCCAAAATCCTTTATCAATCTTTTGTAGATTTAGCCGAAGAACGATCAAAATAACGAGAGCTGAGGCGTTCCATGACATTCACACAGACATGAAGCAGATCCTCACGTCCCAGCGTTTTGTCCTGGAGAAGCAGAGTCACCGTTCTGGAATTAGAAAGCGTCAGACGTGGATCCAGATTCTGAAGTGCACTCATGAACACCTGGGCATCCAGGGTTACCGCCGGGGAGAAAAACATCTGCACAATGCCGTTTTCCTGTTTTACCCGTTCAATGCCAAGCTTTGCACAGATGGCCTTTAAATAGGCAATGGCGACAAGGTTGGCAACACACTGCGGTTCATCTCCGAAACGATCCACCAGCTCCTCCTCGACATCATCCCTTTGTGCTGCAGTCGTAATTCCGGCAATCCTGCGATATACCTCAAGACGCTGACGATCTCCCGTTACATAATTACTCGGCAGATACGCATTGACCAGCATGTTCATCCGCGTCTCAATCTCACGCGGTGCATTGCTGAGTTCACCCTGTACATCATGAACCGCCTGATCGAGAAGCTTGCAGTAAAGGTCGTATCCGATATCCGCCAGATGACCGCTTTGCTGCGGTCCCAGGATATTCCCGGCTCCCCGGATTTCAAGGTCACGCATGGCAATGCGGAAGCCCGAACCAAACTCGGTAAACTCACGAATCGTGTCAAGGCGCTTCTGGGCATTTTCCGTAATCATCTTTCCCGGGCGAACCGTCAGGTACGCATAGGCCATACGGTTGGAACGTCCGACACGTCCGCGGATCTGATACAGTTGTCCGAGGCCAAACCGCTCTGCATCATAGACGATCAGCGTATTGACGGATGGAATGTCCAGTCCGGATTCAATGATGGTCGTGCAAAGCAGAATATCGTATTTCTGCTGGGAAAAGTCCATCATCACGTCCTCAAGGACATCCTCTTTCATCTGTCCGTGGGCGATCACGATTCTGGCCTCCGGCACAAGCTTTTGCAGTTCCTCATAGCACTGGTCAATGGACTCGACGCGGTTATAAAGGAAGAAGACCTGTCCGTTTCGTCCAAGCTCCCGCATGATCGCATCCCGGATGACAGCATCCTGATACTCAATCACATAGGTCTGAACCGGATAGCGTGCCTGCGGGGGCGTCTCAAGGAGGCTCATGTCGCGGATTCCAACCATCGACATATGAAGGGTTCTTGGAATCGGCGTTGCAGACAGCGTCAAAACATCCACCGTGTTTTTAAAGTTCTTGATCGTTTCCTTGTGTCCGACGCCAAACCGCTGTTCCTCGTCAATAATCAGGAGCCCCAGTTTCTTAAACGCAATGCTCTTATTAAGAAGACGATGCGTACCGACAATCAGGTCAACCTCACCGGAGGCAATCCGTTTGATCGTTTTGCTCTGCTCGCCGCTTGACTTGAAGCGGCTCAGGAAATCCACCTCAATGGGAAATCCTTCAAATCGGCGCAAAATGGTCTGGTAATGCTGCTGCACCAGAATGGTGGTCGGTGCCAGTATGGCGACCTGATATCCATCCATGACCGCCTTAAAGGCTGCGCGCAGCGCTACCTCTGTTTTTCCGTATCCGACGTCTCCACATAGCAGGCGGTCCATCGGCTGCGGACGTTCCATATCCCGCTTGATCTCCTCGGTGGCTACAAGCTGATCCGGAGTCTCCTCGTAGGGGAAATTCTCCTCAAACTCCTGTTGCCAGGGCGTATCCGGCGAAAATGCATGCCCTTCGCGCTTTTGTCTCTGCGCGTACAGCTTGACAAGATCGAATGCAAGAGCTTTGAGACTGGCCTGAACCTTGGCTTTCCGCTTCATCCAGCCCTTTCCGCCGAGCTCGGAGAGCTTTGGCGGAACACCCTCACCGGAACCGATGTATTTTTGGATCCGGTCAAAGTGGTCTACAGCAACAGAGAGCTTGCTGCCCCCCTCATACTCCACCTGCAGATAGTCCCTTGAGACACCCTGCGAGGCAATGCGCTCAATGCCGAGATAGCGTCCGATTCCGTAGGTCTCATGGACCACGTAATCTCCGGGTTCAAGATCGGTAAAGGAATTGATCTTTCGTCCTTCCTGATGCTTCGCCTTCGCCCTGGCCGTCTTGCTTCCATACACATCGCTTTCAACCAGAACCGCCTGTCCCAGTTCAGGGAACTGAAATCCACCCGACAGTGCCAAGGGATAGATGATACATTTTCCCTTTTCGGGCGGCACAATGCAGTCAGCATCAAACTTTACAAAGACGCCCTCATCCTCAAAGGACTGCCTCATGCGTTCGCCGCGGGCCGATCCGCCCGAGAAAACGATGACCTGCCATCCCTTATTCATCCAGTTCTCGACATCCCCGCACATATCGCGGGTCCGTCCGCCATAACTGCCAAGCTGAACGCCCTGCATATCCACAAACCGTTCGGTCCTGTATTTCTCGAGCTGGCGCTGAATTCGCCCAACCAGAACGGCTCTTTTCCGATTCAGAAGCGCAATCACTTCCTCATCCGTCCGAAGGAGCCCTTCCTGGTTGGAAAGTGCCTCACTCCGTTCCAGCGCATTCGTATATGCCGTGACAAACTCACTGCGCCGGCTTTCGATACGCGCAAAGACCACATCCGGTTCATCAACCACGATAATCGGGTGATTCATATAATCAATCACCGTCTCATCCTGTTCCCAGAGAATATTCAGATACTTTTCAAGAACGCGCGTTCCAATCCCCTGTTCCATCTGATGAATCGCGGTGGTGAGCAGTTCCTCGAAGCGCTCTGCCGCACGGCTCTTTATGACCAGCGGCACCTCGTTCCCGGCTGCTTCTTCGACAAGCGCTTCATTTTCGTCTTCCGACACTTCCGGCAGATCGGACAACGAGCCCGCAAAATGAATCTCCTCGACCATCTTCGGCTGCAGCCGCTCCCCCAGTGCCTCTCTCAGCATCTCTGCAACATAGGGAACGCGGTCCTCAGCAACCAGCGCCTCACTGGCCGGCGGGATCACAACTTCCTTGAGATTGTCCACGGAACGCTGGTCAATAATATCAAATTCACGAATGGAATCCAGCTCATCATCAAAGAACTCCATTCGGATCGCATACGCTGCATCCGTCGGATAGACATCAATGATTCCACCGCGGACCGAAAACTGTCCTTTGCCCTCCACCATGTACTCACGAACATAGCCGGATGCCAGAAGTCGCTCAATCACCAGATCCGTTTCTACCCTGTCCCCGACATGGAGACGAAGGGTGTTGGCTGCAAAGATATCCCTTGGCATGACGCGATGCAGGAGGGCATCTGCCGGTGCAACCACCATTTTCATCTTTCCGCTGTTCAGCTTGGAAAGCACCTCTATGCGGCGATTGCACACTTCACGGCTGGCAGCAACATCGTGGTAAAAGGAGATTTCTCTGCTCTGCAAAAGGCCGACTCCTTTTCCGCTGAGTGCCGCGAGATCCTCCATTGCCTTGGTCGCAGATCGTTCGCTGTCACAAAGGTACAGCACATCCCGGTTCAGCTGATCGGCAAGTGCACAGACCATGACCCGCTTCTGCGCATCCGAAAGGCCATATGCAAAGGTCAGAATATCGCCCTTTACGCCCTCCAGAACCCGTTCATAGGGCTCGTATCCTTTGAGCGTTTCAAATAGAATATGTCCATCCATCTCATTCACCCGTGTTCTCTGCTGCTTTTTCCTGCCTGTGTTTCTCCTCCGTGGGAGCATTGGCAAACTGCATTGCAGCGTCGATTCCTTTATTCTTCATCATGCGAATGGTCTCAGCTGCACGCAGGAATGCCCCAAACTGAGTCTCCTGTTCCTCCTGCCGATAATGGGAAAGCACATACTCCGCCAGATCCCATCCCTCCGGCTTTTTCCCTACACCGATCCGCAGCCTCGGAATATCCTCCCGTCCGCACAGTGCCACAATAGAGCGAAATCCGTTATGTGTCCCTGCAGATCCTTTTTTTCTCATCCGAAGCTTGCCCAGCTCAAGATCAATGTCATCATAGACAATGAGAACCTCATTCATCTCGGGTTTATACCACGAGAGGACCTTCTGCACGCATTCCCCGGAGTTGTTCATGTAGGTCTGTGGCTTGACCAGCACAAGTTTTCCGGATCCGAATCCGCTTTCTCCGATCAGTCCCTGATGATCCAGTTTACTCAGTCGGATGTTTTCCTGTTCGCAAAAGACATCCAGCACATCAAAGCCAACATTATGGCGAGTCCGCTCATATTCTCTCCCCGGGTTCCCGAGGCCAATAACAACAAGCATTGCAATCCTTTCACCTTATGGCCAGGGGCCAAATGGTTTCCATCCTTCATAAAACACTATATGCGGGAACACAGCCGTGTTCCCGCTGATTGATTCTTTCACGCACAAAAACCGGCACATGCTGTGCCGGAATTGTCCGTTCATCTGATTTAAGTAAACCGGAGAGAGTATACCACAGAGTGCCTCCTCTGCCAATACCAAAATTATGATTGACGCCGGGCGTTCTGGGTCAGCCAGGATGCCGGGCGGATCAGGGCGGTTCCTGCGTTTTCGTCGACACTTTCAAGAGTCAAAAGGGAACGAACGCCGTCTACCCGCTTCTTTGCCGGATCTGCCGTTGACATGAGTACGCAGATTCCAACGACAGTCACGGAGAACTCACGCATCATATCCACCATCCCGCGTCCCGTTCCGCCGGCGCGCATGAAGTCATCCACGATCAGGGCCTTCTGTCCCTCGCGTACAGCACGGCGTGAAAGGCTCATCGTTTCGATCCTGCCATGGGAACCGGAAATATAGTTGATGTTTACCGCCGGTCCCTCATAGACTTTGCTGTCCCGGCGAACAATGACCATGGGAACGCCAAGGGCTTTTGCGGTCATCATTGCAACCGGAATTCCCTTGGTTTCCATCGTAAGGACAAAGTCCGGTTCCTGACGATAATACTGTGAGGCAATGATGTTTCCCATCTTTTCAACAACATCCGGCATCGCAAGAATATCCGCCATATAGATAAACCCGCCGGGCAGAATGCGCCCCGGTGCCGAAAGCATCATGGCCACCTCGTTCACAGAATTGAGCGCTGCTTCCGCCTTCAGGATCGGGCGATACCGCACGCCACCGGCTGCGCCGGTTACTGTATCCAGGACGCCCAGATCAAATTCATCAAACAGGCCACGCAAAATGTCGATGTCCTCACTGAGTGATGATTTTGCTGACTTGAACATCTCGCAAAACGTTCCCAGGGTAAAAATGCGGTTAGGTGCATCCATCAGCACTTTCGTCATCACAGAAAGGCGCTCATTCCGGCGGATATGGTCCATTTGATTGTTTCCTCCAAAACACGAATATTTTTAAAGACTTATAGCAGCGTCAAAAATTAATGGAACGGTTTTGAACTTTTGGGCAGCCTGAAATCAGACATAAATCATCTTAATTCCAATCCCAAATAATACGATCTTAACGACTCTTGAGTCTCGGATAATTCCGAGGCTCTTTTTTTGTTTTCAAACGATAGATTCTATTATTCCTAACGCATTATCATCCAGGGTGAAACCAATGTTATACATGGCAATATTATTTGAAAAT
>JAFUZM010000115.1 GCA_017476605.1 Clostridia bacterium | reverse complement strand
TATAGTGGTGCGAATGACGAGCGTTACACCGTTGAAAATCCCGAAACCATCCAGGCTGCGCTTTCTTTCATGGAAATGCTTCGCGAAAGCTCTGTCGGCAATCAGGGATATCATTCGGTCAGTTATTCGGATGTCACCATCACCGTCAATCACGGGCGTTCCGTGACCCGTTGCTTTAAGAGTGGCCTCCCAACCTTTGAGCTCCGGAAGACAGAGGCATGGAAAGAGAATGTCGCCGCCTTGGTTGGAAGCGGTGAATACTGGCAGGGATTCCTGGAGAATAAAAAGCTTTACGAATTTCTGCACACTCTTGAGGCCGGGTCCTCTGATGATATGAACATGTACATCACGCCCAGTAGCTATGGTTCCTCCGAGCTTCTCTCAACAGATACCTTCCAGAGGATGATCGGAAAACGATCCTCAATGTACAATTTTACGAAGGATGAGATGATCGCCATTCTGAATGCCTTTATTGAAGACATTGGAAATCGGACGCCTGAAACGATGCAGACGGATCCCATTTATACGATTCAGATATACGGAAAAATAAATGAGGAATATACCAGTTCCCATGAAATGAATGTGTATTCCAGCGATTTGCACGTCCTGACGCAGCTGTTTGACCTCAAGACAGAGGAAGCCATCGACTGGATTACCGGTGGATTTGCTGCGGATACGGAACATTATGCCGTATATAAAGTCAAATTTGATACGCCTGTAACAGAGAGAAAAAGTTCTTCCTATTCATATTCTCCAATATCATGGGAGAAAGCAGCAGATGGAGAGGAAGCCGTCAAGTGGGTAAGACAGTCTATCTCAAAGGACTACGGAACAAAGTATTACAGTGCATCCGTCGATGATTATGAGGAGATCTGGATGTTTGATCTGGATTCCATTCAGATGGAGATGACAGATCGGGACTTTCAGTCCATGGATCTTGTTGAGGGCTCCATGGAGAATCCTTACATCTATGATGTGGGAATGCGCTGGTGCATCCTGTAATGCTGGAATAAGAGGGGGTGAGCCCGGGTTTTCCCGGGCTCTTTTTTGGTGCACTCAAAAAACACGTTGCGGGTTGAAAGGGGATAGGCTATAATAGTGCCCGATGATTTGGGCCGCACGAATAGATGGATTGCGGTCTGTGATGGAGGAGAATCAATATGATCACCAGCAAATTTTCGGATCCTCAGGTCGTGTATGAAAACCTTGAGAAGCCGAGAGCTTATTACATTCCATATACAGAAACGGCAGAGGACTCAATGACCATGCTGAATGGCGATTGGAAGTTCGCGTATTTCGATTCTGTGCTTGAAGTGCCGGAGGATGTCGCTAAAATTGAATATGCTGCGGCAATTCCCGTTCCCGGATGCTGGGAATGCTTTGGATACGGGCAGAAACAGTATTTAAACGTCAACTATCCGATTCCCTTTGATCCGCCGCATCTGCCAAAGCACAACCCGGTTGGTGTATACAGCAAAGTCTTTGACTGGCAGGGAACAAATGAAAGCCTGTATATTGTCTTTGAGGGTGTTTCCAGCTGTATGATGCTCTACCTGAACGGGCATTATATCGGAATGAGCAAAGGCTCCCATCTGCAGGCAGAATTTGATCTGACCAGCCATGCAGTGAAGGGGGAAAATACCCTCACCGCCGTCGTATTTACCTGGTCAAGCGGAACCTATCTTGAGGATCAGGATGCCTTCCGTTACCATGGCATTTTCAGAGATGTCTACCTGCTTTCCCGTCCTGAGAGGCATGTTCGCGACTTTTTCATTCACGCCGATATGAACGGACATTTCTTAATTGATCTTGACTATCCGGGAGATCTGCCCTGTCAGATTGACATTATTGCGCCAGATGGGGAAGAGACCCGTCTTGACGGATGCGAAACCACCATTTCAAATCCTTTACTCTGGACTGCAGAGACGCCATGGCTGTATCGCGCGCGCATTCAGTACAATGGGGAAACCATTGAAACCGAGTTCGGCTTCCGCTCTGTCTCGTTCTCGGATAAGCGTGAACTCCTGATTAATGGACAGCCGGTAAAGCTTCGCGGCGTAAACCGGCATGATTCGAATCCGGATACCGGCTGGACGGTATCTCACGCAGACATGGAGCAGGATATTTACCTGATGAAGCAGAGTAACGTCAACTGCCTGCGCACCTCGCATTATCCGGATAATCCCTATTTATATGAGCTTTGCAACCGTCTCGGACTGTATGTCGTTGACGAATGCGATATCGAAACGCATGGGGCAGATGCTGCCTATTATAATCGTCCCGACAGGGCAATAGCGTCGCTTTCCTCCAATCCGCAATGGCGGGAGGCCTTTGTCAGCCGTATGCAGCGTACGCTTGGACGGGATAAAAACTTCCCGTGTGTCATTATGTGGTCTCTTGGAAATGAATCACAGATTGGCGACAATCACCGGGCAATGTCCAGGTACGTTCACGAGGCCGATCCCTCCAGACCTGTCCACTATGAACGGACCGCTTATCCGGATCCGCCCTATGGAAAAGACCAGTGTCCGATTGATCCCTGCGTTGATATTGTCAGCCGCATGTATCCGGATCTTGAGGGCGTTGAGTATCAAGGGAAGGAAAGCGATGATCCCAGGCCGTATTTTATGTGTGAATACGGTCATGCAATGGGCAATGGCCCGGGAGGACTGGAGGACTACTGGAAACTGATTTATGAGTATCCGCGCCTCATCGGCGGATGCATCTGGGAATGGTGCGATCATGCCCTCCGAATGAAGGATGAACACGGCACTCTGCTTGGGTTTGGATACGGCGGCGACAGCAGCGAGTTCCCGCATGATGGGAATTTCTGCGTCGACGGCCTTGTCATGCCGGACCGCAGACCAAGCCCCGGACTGCTTTCAGTGAAAGCCGCCTACAGGCCGGCAGAAATTCAGGCAGTGGATCTTAAAAACGGCGAATTTGACGTCACCAATCATCTCGACTTTACCAATCTCAAGTGGTTCAAAACTGTCGTCTCCCTGATTGAGGATGATCGTGCGGTCTGCTCTGAGGAAATTGTCCTGGATGTGCCCCCGCATGAAACAAAGCGCATCCACCTGCCGGTTAAGCCTGAAGCTGGAAATGCCAAGTATTTTGCCGGCCTGTCCATAAAGATTCTGACACCTCAGGATTTTGCATGGGCAAAAGCCGGACACGAGGTTCATCGCTATGTCTTCTCTCTTGATCTCAAGAAAGAGAAGACATCCGGACCCGTGATCCCGGTTGACTATCAGGAAGCGAAACGGTATATTCAGGTTTCCGCAGGGGATGTTTCCTACACCGTTGATTCACTGAGTGGCATGATCTGCTCCATCCGGAAAGGGGAGCAGGAACTGCTTACAAAGCCGGCAGCCATGACCATCTGGCGTGCTTCCACAGACAATGAGCGCACCATCAAGGAACTGTTCCGTATGCAGCATATGCATAAGGCTGCGTTCCTCCCGCAGGAAGTCAAATGCGAAAAAGGCGTCCTGGAATTCCACGGAATGATCGCTGCCGCCTCCCGTCTTCCCTTCCTCTTTACAACGATTTCCTATTCCTTTGATGAAACGGGTGTCACCGTTTCGGTAAACGCCATCCGCAACAAAGACTTTTTGATTGAAGTGGATGAAAAGCAGAAGGACCTGCTCCAGGCGCCACGCTATTATCTGCCCAGGCTCGGGATGCGCTTTGATCTTCTTAAGGAATTTGAGGATCTCAAATACCAGGCATTCGGCCCGCATGAGTGCTATGTGGATTCCTGCAATCATGTGTATCCCGGCGTTTTTGAGAGCACGGTTTCCGATCAGTATTTCCCGTATATCTATCCGCAGGACTGCGGAAATCACATCGGTGCAACACATGTATGCCTCTCAGGAAACGGAAAAAAGATTACAGTAGACGGCGATGCCTTTGAGTTCTCCGCGCTTCATCAGACGATCGAAGGACTCGATGAAGCCGGGCATGTCTGGGAGATTCCAGATGAAAACTGCACCGAGCTGTTGATCGACTGCGGAAACTCCGGCGTCGGAACCAACAGCTGCGGTCCCTCCCTGGATCGGCGGTATGCCATGGTAGATTCCGAATATCAGTACTCGTTCCATCTTGCCGTAAAATGACGCGTGATCATTTGAAGGGATTCGATCATCGAATCCCTTTTTCATTGTCACGCAGCAACAGCACCATTCGTGTCAGATCATGCCCGGTGTCAGTTTCCGCCTGCAAGATGGACTGGACCATCCATAAAGTCTATGGTACAATTACCCGGACAATTCGATCACATTTTTCGCGCATCCGCATTTTGCCTCAAGGGGGATATACCTATGGAATGGGAAACAGAAGCCCGGCAGTATCAAAGCGAACTGACCCGGCACAGACAGACCCTTCATCGAATTCCTGAGCTCGGATATCAGGAAACGAAAACCAAAAGCTATCTTTTGGAGGAGCTCAAAAAGTGCAATCCGGACCAGATTGAGATGGTCCTTGAAACAGGAATAAAGTGCGTGTTTTACGGAACACAAAAGGACCGAGATGCCATTGCTTTTCGGGCAGACATGGACGCTCTTCCCATTCAGGAACCGGAAAACTGTCCATACCGTTCCCAGCATCCTGGACAGATGCATGCATGCGGTCATGATGGCCATATGGCCATGCTGCTCACGCTGGCACGGGTTCTCTCGGATCATCGCGGGTCACTGCCAAGAAACGTGGTCCTTCTGTTTCAACCGGCAGAGGAAACCACCGGCGGCGCTGATCGGATGATCCGGCAGGGCGTCCTCGAAAATCCGCATGTGAGTGAAGTCTATGGAATGCACATGATGCCGGATGTTCCCCTTGGGAAAATCGCGGTTGTTGCCGGACCGATTATGGCCAGCACCTGTGAAATCGACCTGATTTTCAGAGGAAAGGCCAGTCACGGTGCCTATCCGCACCTTGGCCAGGATGCTCTGGCTGCAGCAGGCTATGCCATTACCATGCTGCAAAGCATCGTAGCCCGCCGCATCAACCCGATTGAACCTGCCGTACTGACGTTTGGAAAAATGACTGCCGGTACCCAGCGAAATATTCTTGCGGATACGGCAAGAATTGAGGGGATTATCCGCACCTATTCAAATGATGTGTATGACCAGATTGAAGCCTGCATTAAGGACATTCTCGCAGGAACAGAGCGCGCTTTCCACGTGGAAACCGAAATAGAGAAACACGTCTATTATCCCAGCACGTGCAACGATCCTGAAAATGTGGAAAAGGTAAAGCGCGTCCTTCAAGACCGGTATATGCAGGCAGTTCCTCGCATGACTGC
>JAFUZM010000114.1 GCA_017476605.1 Clostridia bacterium | reverse complement strand
AACACGAGTACGATACTGCTCGATATTTTGCCGACCGCGGGCATGATGTGACGTTTATACCGCCGAATAATAGCCCTAAGATGCACACGCCTGACTTTACGATGGATGGGTTAGACTGGGAAGTGAAGTGTCCACAGGGAAAGAGTAAGAGGACTATAGAAAATAATTTTCGTCATGCTATGCTGCAATCGGAGAATATTATCTTTGACTTGAGAAGATCCAATCTTCCCGAAGACAATAGTGTTGCAGAACTTGAGCATAGATTTGCCCAAAAGAGGAATGTGAAAAGACTGCTTGTGATAAAGAGAAATGGTGCGCTGCTGACATACACCAGATAGAGGAATAATAGGGCTTGACTTTTCAGGTCAAAATGCTAATATATAGTAAAGAGTGGCTCGACCCACTGCTGCATAGCGGAGGGCCCAGAGCTTCTTCTTTTTTATAAACTGCCGCTGCCACTATTTTGCTACTAAAAATTTGCAGAAACCTGAATAATATGGAGATTATTAACGATTTACTGATAACCAAGGTTGAAAAATCAACAATTTTATCAGGATACGCGGTAGCAACCGAAGAATGGGAATAAGTAACAACTCGCGTGACGCTCACAAGAAGCTTGAAGCGCCCAACGCGGCAGCGTAACGCAGATTCTAAAATTAAACACACAAAGGATTAAAGGGGCTCTGTAAGAAATGTTGGGGTGGTGGATATTCTAAGCAGTTCATAGCCTCTTCCCTTTTTGGAAAATGATTGTTTTCAAAGGCTACTACCAGGTATCCTGCAAGATATGGTTCCTGTAGAATTCATCTATTCTTTTCGACCGGTTTTCCGGACACTAAAACAATTTAGCACCATAGCTCAAATGGGGTTTCCGTATTCAGTTTTAGCGGTGTCCTAAATCCGACCTTTTTCAATTTATCATAATATGCATGATCCGTCTACGGAATCTGGCGAATCGGGGCATCCCGAACGACACTCTCTTGAGCACCTTGATCCGGTTGTTGCAGCCCTCGATATATCCGTTTGTGTATGGATACTCAAATGAGTTAAGGATCTCTTTGCTCCATCTCTGATACGTGAAGGATACCTTTATGAACTCCTTCAGCTCGCTTTTCTGTGCATCCATAATCCATTTGCTCAGACGAGCAGCAGCTTCCTTCCTCCCGTCACTGGCCTTTACATATTCAAACTGTTGTTTCAATCCATATGCCTTGCGCAGCGGCTCGGATATCCGGAACAGATTGTCCAGCTGGATCCGATCCTCTCTCGTCAGTTTATCAGAATCTTTCAGCAGCAGATATTTGCTCCTCTTGAAGTACTTCCGCCACTGATCGGACAGCCGCTTCTGCTCTTCCACACGCACTCGCTCGACCGCATAGTTGATCTGCCTCACATAATGGTATTTATCGACGATGATTGTAGCCCATGGGAACAGATCTTTCATCAGGTTCCGATAGCCGCCGGTCATATCCATCACTACGTAACGGACGTCTCTTCGGTTACGAAACCTCCCCAGATAGCTGCGGATTGTTTCATGTTTCCTGTCCGGCAGGATATCGATGACTCTCCGGTTCTTTGGGTCGGCCAGGATACACTGGAACTTTTCGCCCTCTGCATTCCCCCTGAATTCATCGATGGCCAGCACCTCAGGCAGCTTCCCGGTCTTATATTCGATCGCATTGATGATCCTGTCCGCTGTGGGTGGAGACATATTGTTGTCTTCTGCGATATCCTTGATGCTCCGGCATTTTTTTAGCTGTTCGTAAATCTGCAGGTTCACTCGGTTTGTGAACTGCCGATATCGGGAGAGAAAATCGATGTGCTCATCGAAGCGTTTGCCGCATTTCGGACAGACATGCCGCCGTTTACGCAGGTGAAGGATCGTCTCATATCCTGAGATCGATATGTCCCTTACCAGCTGTGTCCTGTAATCATGAACCTTGCTTGTGATGGATCCGCACGCAGGGCAGTAGTGCAGTCGCTGTTCCATACGCAGGTAGACATGTATCTGTCCGCTGGTACATTCAATATTTGTTACGATTACATCTTTCAATTGGAGCAGTTTTTCGATACAATCTTTGTAGAGCATTGGGCGCCTCCTTTAGGTTTTGTTTCGCAGCTTTATTCTACAGGATTCCGGCATCTGATGCTCGCTTTTTTACTCTTGAATTGTCAAGTCAAGTGCAACGATTTTGAATAATAAACCTCATACGGGGTTAGGTACCCTAGGCATTTTCTAGGCCGTTTGTTCAGTTCGTCCACTTTGCTTTGTATATATTCATCGCTGTACTTTGAAAGGTCGTCACCTTTTGGGAAGTACTCGCGAAGAAGACCATTGGTATTCTCGTTCGTCCCACGATCCCAGGGATGCCGAGGCTTAGGAAAATAGAACTGAACGCCATCAAGAGCTTTCGTGACCTCGGCATGTTTAGCAAATTCCTTGCCTCTATCTGGGGTTATGGAATGGAGTGGCTGCCCCTTGAGGCATCTGATCATTACATCACGAACGCAGTCAGAGACTTTCTTCTCCGCACGCCGGCATAGAAGCATTCTGCTTTTCCGGTCAGCTAGCGTAACGAGACAGTTACCATTCTGGGTTCCGGCTACTGTATCGCCCTCCCAGTCCCCAATGCGGCTACGGTTATTGGCCTCCTCAGGGCGGTCTTCAAGATCATTGCTAATAACGATTTTGCCGCGCTTTTCAACGTGATCCTTGGTATGACGGGTTTTGCCCTTATGCCTGAGCTTCCGTATAGCACCTCGGTTTCCGGAGGATTTGCGCTCTTCAGGGGTGTCGAATTGGCCGGTGTAAATGCCTCTATATATGGTTGAGTAGCTGATGCTGATGTCGGAGTTCTCTTGCTTGAGTCTGCCTGCGATTTGCTCTGGTGACCATTGATGTCCCAGGAATTTCTCCTGAACGAGCTTGAAAATCCTGGGATCAGATAACTTGGTCTTACGACGGCATTTGATACGGCGTCTGCGATATGCTGCTTGAGCGGCTACTGCAGAATACTCACCATCGATAGTATTACGAGATAGCTCACGCGAGACAGTTGACTTATCTCTGCCAATACAACTGGCTATAAATGTAATTGAATGATTCTGAGAACGTAATACAAGTATCTTTTCACGTTCTTCTGGTGTAATATGTTTGTAATGACTCATAGTACCTCCTGGTATGTGGATGTCTTCGCAAACACCATTGTACCAGACTATGGGTCATTATTTAGTTGTTGCACTTAGATTGTAAATTCAAGTCCCTTAGATTAAAATCCGCCAGGATATGCATACCGGCTCTCCCACCGGTTATCCTGACATCGTCACCGAAGACTTTTTCCATGGCCGCGAGAAGCGCACGCATTTT
>JAFUZM010000113.1 GCA_017476605.1 Clostridia bacterium | reverse complement strand
CCTTCCCGGCAGGCAGATATGGCAGATCGGCTGGATAACGAAAGAATGGAGGAAATGGAACATGTCAGCTAAGAATGTTGACCGGCACAACCGGTTCCGCAGCATCACGGTGGGATTCCGGGTATCGCCGGAGGAAAACGAGCAGCTTAACCGGGCTGTGGCCCTGTCCGGTCTCCCAAAGCAGGAGTACTTCTACCAGAAGTGCATGAACCGGGATATCACCGTCACCCCGAATCCTCGGATATTCAAAATGATGAATATCCACATGAAGGACATCCTGATGGAACTTCAGCGGCTCAGCCAGGGAGACAATCCCAGCCAGGAGCTGCTTGAAGATATCGCACTGATCACCAAAATGCTGAACGACATGAAGGAGGAAAGAAAATGAACAGCATCTTTGAAGAACACGGCGGCACCTACACCCTCGGAGCAGACGGTATGCTCTACCCGAACCTGATCCTGGAGCCCAAGGAGCACCGCCCCATCGGAAGATGGGGACGGATGCACCGGGCATATCTGGAAGCAGAGCATCCGGGACTCTATGAACGGCTGATCCTGAACGGAAGCCTGGACAGACATTTGGCGGATGCGGAGGAGCGCGCCAATAGCATGCTGGAAAGATTGATCGACCAGCTGGCCCGACAGGAAGGCATCTCGGAAAGTCTGAAAGCATCGGATCAGCTGGAATGGGTTCAGAGGATGAACAGCATTCGCAGCCGGGCAGAAGAAATCGTAAGACAAGAAATCATCAACACCCTGTAACATGACAGCGTCGCCTGGGCGGCAGAAAGAGAGAATTATGCTTACCAATACCAACGGCAACACCACAAAGAACTCCACCGTAGTCATTGGGATTGACCACGGCTACGGAAACATCAAGACGGCCAACACCTGCTTCCGGGCGGGTGTGACCGCCTACGACAAGGAACCATTCTTCATCATCGGGTCACTTCAGTATAACGGCAAGTGGTACGGCATCAGCGAGGAACACAAGGAATTCATCCCGGACAAGATGACGGATCAGGACTACTACATCCTGACGCTGGCTACCATCGCCCGGGAGCTGGAGATGGCACATCTGACCAGCGCTGACATCCACCTGGCTGTCGGGCTGCCCCTGACCTGGGTATCGGAGCAGAAGGATCGCTTCCGCAAATATCTGATCCAGAGGAAGGACGTGAAGTTCAGCTTCGATGGCACTGCCTACAGCATTCGGATTGTCGGCTGCGACGTCTTTCCTCAGGGCTTCGCGGCTGTGGCGGATAAGCTGGCGGAATTCAAGGGCACAACCATGCTCTGTGACATCGGCAACGGCACCATGAACATCATGACCATCAGCAACGGAAAACCCAATCCGCAGAAATGCTACACAGAGAAGTACGGAACCTATCAGTGCATGCTGTCCATCCGGGAGCAGCTCATGCGGAAGTTCGGTACGGCCATCGATGATGATGTGATCGACGATGTGCTCAGGTACGGCAAAGCGGACATCGGTGAAAAATATCTGACGGTGATTCAGGAAGTCGCCCAGCAGTATGTGGCCGGCATCATGCGTCGGCTGCGTGAGCATGAGTACAATCCGGAGCTGATGAAGCTGTACATCGTAGGCGGCGGCGGGTGCCTGATCCGGCACTTCGGTGAATACGAAACCAACCGGGTGACGATCAATGACGACATCCGCGCCACGGCCAAGGGATATGAGTTCCTGGCCAATCTGAAATTGAAGAAGGCGAACGCGGCATGAGCAAGAAGGATAATCTCTTCACCACAACCCTGCGACTGAACCTGAACAATGCCCAGGACATGGAGGCCTGGAACAACCTGATGAGCACCGACAGAAACCAGCCGGAATACAGCTCATACAGCCGAACGATCGTCACCGCCATCAACGATCACTTCGCCCGACAGGATCGCATGGAGGAGCAGCAGGAATGGGAAACAGCACTGCTGAAAAAGATCGAGGCCGCGGTCCGGGAAGCGTTCACCAGCTGTATGAAAGAGTTTCAGATCTCCGCTGCGCAACCGACAGCAGAGAAATCTGAGCCGCCGGCGCAGCCTGATCCGCCTGATGAAACAGAAGCGAACATCGAAGCCTTCCTGGACTGCTTCTGAGGGGGCGCACCACAAGTGGTATCACGACGGAATGAAAAATGATACCACTTGTAATACCAGTCCAAGTTGAGGAAAGACAAACGCAAAAAAACGGATGATTGCGCATCATGCCAAAGGATGAATAATCACCCGTGACAAAGTTCATACCAAAAGCGCACCAAACCCCTGCACCTGAAAAGGTGGTATCACAAGCCAACCAACGGGTGCAGGGGTCTTTCTTTAACCATTCAACGTTTGCTGAACCGTGGTGATACCAAAGGTTCACCTCACAACCACAGCACAAAGTGCTGGTTTTCAGGGGCTTGGGGGCGGAGCCCTCAACAAGCTTTTTGCAAAATGTATTAACTTTGCATTGCTTGCTAATACCGATATGCTGGAATATATGGCCAGCGCCTTCAATGGCTGGCAGGCGGTAAAGCTCAGGAGCTAGGTCGTATGGGTTTCCGGGGAGTACAGCGAGATCACAACAGCCTGATCTGAGACAATAGTTATCATGTAAACTACAAAGGGGCAGTAACGAAAGAAGCACGAAATCACGCTTTGTTGCTGCCCCTATTTTATTAATCGGGAGGTAATCATCAATGTCTACTACCTTTGGTTATGTCCGTGTTTCCAGTCAGGACCAGAACGAGGATCGCCAGCTTATAGCCCTTCGGGAAAAGCTGGTTGACCCCAAGCAGACCTTTATCGACAAGCAGTCGGGGAAAGACTTTGACCGCCCGCAGTACAAAAAGATGCTGAAAAAGCTGAAGGCCGGAGACCTTCTCTACGTTCTCAGCATCGACCGGCTTGGCAGGAACTATGAAGAAATACAGCGCCAGTGGCGTGTGCTGACCAAAGACATTGGCGTGGACATATGTGTGATTGACATGCCGCTTTTAGACACCCGGAACGGCAAAGACCTGATGGGCACGTTCATCGCGGACCTTGTTCTTCAAATTCTAAGTTTCGTGGCGCAGTCTGAGCGTGAGAATATAAAAAAGCGCCAAGCCGAGGGCATCGCGGCGGCAAGGGCGCGTGGTGTTCATCTTGGTAGGCCAGTTCTTCCTGTTCCGGACAGCTTTGAGCAGGTGCTGAAAGAGTGGGAAGCCGGGAAAGTGTCACTGGCGGAGGCACAGAAGCGTCTGGGAATGACCGAAACGACGTTCTATCGGCGGCGCAGGGAGTATCGCCTGTTGCATCCGCTCAAGAAAGATCCGTCTTAAGGTGTACCTTATGATGGCTCCGAAAAAGTCAAATGGGCATAAAACCCACCTTTTATTTTAGCAAAATAACGCCATTATTGCAATCATTTTCTCTCTGCTCCGACAAATTTAACGAATTTCGTGGCGTTTAGTGTGTTTTTCTTGGTCCGATGTGCCTTTCGGATGTGGATTTTCAGGTTTTGCAAAAGGTACACTTTATGGCAAAGGTAAGTCGATGTATATGCCAAGGGGGGTACGAGGAACTATGGAAGAGAGTATATCGAAGCGTCACAAAGGCAGACGCTTTTTTAGAACTCTCTTTCGTTTTCTTATGCTGTATGTCCTGCTATCCGTAGTTGCTACTCCTGTAGTCCTTTGGATGATTTTTCCGAAAAACAGCAGTGGTTCTACTAGTGCTTTTCCGCTATCTGGATCCCAAGAAATAAACATACCATCAGCGAACGGTTTTTTACAGGGATGGATTGTGGAGGTTGAGGATTCCAAAGGATTGGTGCTGCTTTTGCATGGAATTCACGGTAATGCTGAAGATATGGCGGAAAACATGGCTCGTTTTAGAGATTTGGGATGGACGTCACTGGTAATAAATGCGACAGGGGTTGGTGCATCAGATGGTACATGGACACGTGGAATCCAGCAGCAATATATGGATGGCCGTGCTGCGCTTGCCTGGATCTCAGAGCAACCAGTAATAGAAGGACTTCCGATTGTTGTTTATGGACACTCTGCAGGAGCTTGGGCGGCTGCGAGGCTTTCCATGGAAGATAAGGTGGACGGGGTCATCTGTGTTTCGGGGTTTGATCGTCCGGTGGTGCTTATGACCACATGGGCAGAGCGTTATGTTGGGCCTTTTGCATGGATGGAAATACCATTTCTGCGCATGTGGGAAAGCATCTTGTTCGGCCCTGAATATGATGCGTCCGGAGGAAAGACGCTGACGGAAAGCGGGAAACCTGCGCTGGTAGTCCATGGCGGAGAGGACCGGATTGTTCCGGAACAGACAAGCCTGTTCGCCGCTTACGTGCAGAATCATTCCCCTGTTGAATCAATACTGGTGGAGAAAGCGGGGCATTCTCAATCGCAGGTGATGGATGCCATTTCCAATGATGCGATTCTCAATCTGCTGAATGAAAGCGCATCATATGCCCAGGAGGAGGAAAAGGTACATTGAAGGTCGACAATATCGGCGAGTATACAAACATTTCAGCGTTTGTGGAGGGCAAGCTGAAGGCTTTTTCTTCGTCGGCACAAGATTTTCGCTCTCTGTATGGATTCATGTTTTCGGAGCGGAATAATATTCTCTGGGAGCGCAGCGTAGGCTATAAAATTGAAAGACAAACGTATGGTGAATGCAAAGATAGAGTCGAAAAACGTGCCTTTACGCTGAGAAAACTCCTGAAGGATTTTCCTGAGAACAGCCTTATAGGCCTGTGCGTGGAGAATGGGCCGGACTGGATTGAACTTTTCTGGGCGATTCTTTGCTGCGGGAACTGCCCACTGCTAATGAACACCCGTCTGGGACGGGATGCGTTGGAAGAAGTACTTTTAAGCAGCAAGGCCGTAGCAGCAATATCTGACTTTATGTCGTTTTCCATTTTAACCATATCTCCTGAAGATATTCCCGAAGCTGAGACGCCTATTCCTGAATTGCCCATGGGTTCCGAGCTGATGGTAATGTCTTCTGGAACTTCTACGCATGTGAAACTTTGTTCCTATTCAGCAAAGGAAATCGCATGTCAGATCCAGGATAGCGCGCTCATTATCCAAAGATGCAAACCGGCTCAACAGCATTTCAGGGGACAGCTGAAGTTGCTGACCTTTCTGCCTTTCTGCCATATCTTTGGCTTGGTTGCCGTGTATCTCTGGTTTGCCTTTTTCTCCCGGACACTCGTGTTTTTGAAAGACTATGCGCCTAAAACAATTCTGGATACTGTCCGAAGGCATCAGGTGACCCATATTTTTGCGGTGCCTCTCATGTGGGAGAGAACTTATAACGAGGTGCTGCGCACGATTCGGGAGAGAGGAGACGATGTATATCGCCGCTATGAAAAAGGAATGACCTTGGCGCCGCATCTGCCTTACGTTCTCAGGAAACGTCTGTTCCATGAAATCCGGGAGAATCTGTTCGGAGAGAGTGTACAGTTCTGTATCTCCGGCGGTGGAAGAATTCGTCCTGAGGTACTGCGATTCTTTAACGGCATCGGGTATTGGCTTTCGAACGGATATGGCATGTCTGAGATTGGTATCACCTCAGTAGAATTGTCCCATTCTTTTCCTGAAAGATGCTCAGGCAGCATAGGCGCTCCGCTGTCCAGCGTTAAGTATCGCCTTGAGGATGGAATTCTGCAGGTGCGAGGAGATTCCATGGCCAGACGTATCCGAAAGGATGGGATATGGACGGAACGAACTGCTGAATGGTTTTCAACAGGCGATTTGGCTGAAGAACGAAAAGGGAAAATATTTCTTCTGGGGCGCAGTGATGACCTGGTGATAGGCCCCGATGGCGAAAATCTGAATCCGGAGCTTCTGGAACCGCGCATTCAAATTCCTGATGTAAAGGAGGTAGCGATTCTCGGAGGCGGCGATATTCCGGCAACAGTACTAGCTTCCGTCCCGCCTTGGACTGGTAAGGAAAAGGCACAATCCATAAAGCAAAAGATTGCTGAGGCCACCTATCCGGCCACGCTTCGAATTGTGCTCACTACTGCACCGCTTATGGAACGGGACGATTTTAAAATCAGCCGCGCGAAACTGCGGGAAAAACTTCGCTGCGGGGAGATCAATGCCTTCGAACCAAAGGAGAACCAACTTAAAACTGACGATCCCCTCCTGTCTCAAATCCAAGCGCTTATGGCCATCTCTCTAGGCCTGGAAGAAGAGAATGTTTCCAGCTCTTCTGATTTCTTTAGTGAATTGGGCGGCACATCTTTGGATTACCTCACATTCACTACAGCTCTTGAGGAGGAACTGAATGTCAGGTTGCCCTTTGAAGGTGCACCCTTGCGCTCAGCAGAAGCGATAGCAGGGTATATCCGGGAGGGAAACCAGCATGGGAGTTAAATTTGCCAACTGGTTTGTGAAAATAACCGCCTGGCCTGTACAAAAGATTCTGCTTCGCCTGAGGATCAGCTATGAGAATCCTGAACTGAAAAGGATCTATACCCATGGTCCCTTTATTCTGGTGTGCAATCATAATTCAGTGTACGATTACGCCGCATTAATGTTCGCTTTCTTTCGCAGAACTCTGCGCGTCCAGATGGCAGAAGTCTTATTTCAGAAGCCAGTGCTGGGACGGTTCCTACGCATGCTTGGTGGAATCAGAGTAGACCGAAATGCGCACAGCTTTTCCTGCATCCATGAGTCGCAGCACCTATTGGAAAATGGATGGGTCGTTGGAATCTTTCCTGAGGGCAGGTTAGCATTGCCTGGAGAAACCAAGCCTTTGGCATTTCAGCCAGGTGCCGCGCTGCTAGCCCTGGAAACAGGCGTCCCGGTCATTCCCGTCGCTGTCAGCGGCGTGTACTTTCGAGAAAGTATTCACATCCGCATCGGCGCACCTTTGTATCTGCGCCAGTTAACAACGGAGCAGGACGAGCCGGGCAAGACTGTAAATGAGGCTACCCGGCTGCTGCGTGAAAAGGTCATTGCCTTGAGAGAGGAGATGGATCGTGAGCCATAATCTGATCATGCCGCAGTGCTGGTTTTTCGATTTTGTAAAGATCACTGCCGCTATCCCCGGCCTGATATGGTTGCGACCAAAGTTGCAGTATGAGTCTTCGCACGCGCGGAACCGAATTCGCGGAGGCGCGCTGATAGCATCCAATCACTCATCCCATATGGATCCCGTATACCTACAGTTTGCCGTAGGTTACAGACGTCAGCGCTTTGTGTGTATGAAGGAATTCTTTGAGGGACCTGTCAGCCGATGGTTTTTCACTCATTTTCTCTGCATCCCTGTTGACAGGGAGAATGCGAGCATGAAAACCGTGCATGAAGTGGTTGATGCTTTGCGGGAGGGCTGGATCGTTTCCATTTTTCCCGAAGGACATATCACCCAAGGTGAAACTGAGATGTTTAAGACAGGTATCATCTTAATGGCATCCCAGAGCGAATGCCCGATCATCCCGGTTTACATTCGCAGACCTGAACGATGGTGGAATCGTTTGCGGGTTTGTATCGGAGAACCTATCGATGTGATCAGGACTTGTGTAGGGAAGCCAAACCTGCGTCAAATGAGAGAAATCAGTGAAATGCTGAGAGAGAAGGAAGAAAGGTTGAAAATGCTATGCAAATGACAAGCCGGGAGCCATTTCGCAAGTACTGCGATGAATACACTTTCTCACAGATTCAGGAGATGGAAACTATAGGAGAAATGCTGCGTCGTTCCGTTTACACTTGGCCGAACGCGCCTGCGATTCTGTATGATGAGAAAACCATTTCTTACAAAGAGCTGGATCGGGCAGTCGCCTGTGCAAGAACGGAGCTTAAGAAGCTGGGATTACAACATGGGGATCGGCTGCTTCTCCATATGCCAAACAGCAGCCGACTCCTAACATTGATTTTAGCCGCATGCACCAGCGGTATCTGTTCGGTCATCACGCCGCCCCAGCTTTCTGCGGCAACCGTTGCTCAACTGACGGGACTCTTTGGGTGCAAGGCTGTAGCGGGCACAGAAGAGGACGCTGGAACATTCTCAGTCCCTTTATTATTCGGGGAGGGAGCGGAATGCGAGGAAAGCGCGGCTGAAAACGTTTCTGGATCGGATGATTGCCTGATCATGTTTACGGGCGGAACCACTGGGCGTTCAAAAGGAGCGGTTCTTTCCCAACGGGCCGTGATGCAGGGTGTTGTGAACGGATGCTATGGGTATTCGGAAGTTTTCTCCCAGAGATACCTTATGTCGCTTCCTTTATCCCATGTGTTCGGGCTCATTCGAGGGACACTGAATGGATTATATACTGGAAGTTGCGTTTGTATATGCAAGTCGCCCCAAACGATGTTCCGGGATGCGGCAAATTTCCAGCCCACACAATGGATTGCGGTGCCCGCGATGGTGGAAATGGCGCTATCGCTATCCCGAAAATTTGCGAAGAAGATGCTGGGTGACGCCATGAAGGTGATCATCTGCGGCGCAGCCAGTGTTTCACCTTATCTGATTCAGGCTTGGGCTGAACAGGGCGTAAGCCTTTTCCCCGGGTATGGGCTCACTGAATCGGCGAATTTAGTCTCCGGAAACCCGGAAAGTATCGCAAAACCAGAGAGTGTCGGGATTCCTTATCCGAATCAGATACTGCGCATCGCAGATGACGGAGAGCTGTTACTTCAGGGCAAAAACATGCTTCGTACCTATATAGGGACTCAAGAGCAGACTTTTGACGAAGAGGGCTGGTTTCATACCGGGGACTTGGCTAGGTTTGACGAGGACGGTTTCTTGTATATCACTGGAAGAGCAAAGGAAATCATTGTACTGAAGAGCGGAGAGAAGGTATCACCTGCCGAGGTTGAAGCAAAGTTTAATACGCTCAGCACCGTCCAAGACTGCCAGATCTATGAGACAAAGAATGAACACGGTATCTCCATCTTGGCACTGGAGGTTGTTCCCCGCATGGCGGAGATGAAGGATCGAGAGAATTTCCGAGAGCAGCTGATGCAGCATCTAGAGGAAATCAATGCCTCTTTGCCTGCCTATCAGAGAGCATCCAGAATCATTATTCGCGATCAAGATTTCGAACGTTCTCCTAGCATGAAAATATTAAGGTATGGAAGAAAAGTATGAGCAGAGAAGAGATAATGGAATCTTTAAAACAGATTCTTGTATTTGCTGATGAACGCTATGAATCGGCTGTTGGGCAATGCACTGAAGCAACCCGGATCAGAGAGGACCTTGGCCTGGATTCTGCCAGTATGCTTTATCTGATCATCGCCATGGAGGAAGCCTTCGGGACGATTTTCAATGATGCTGCAGCAAACAGCTTTCGAACGATCGGCGATATCATTGATTGGATTCAGAGGTGAGAAGATGGGTCTAAAATGGTGGCCTCGCGAACTCAAGTCCGGGGATCTGATCCGGGTGAAGGTTGGCATCCTCTGGCACTACGGCGTATTTGTCTCTGAGAATGAAGTTATTCAGTTTGGAGAACCGCCGTTGCATCTGCCAAGAGACGAAAGTGGGATTGAGGTTTGCACAACAGACATTACCGGATTTGCCTGCGGCCAGATCGTGGAAGCGGCGGAGACCGGACGGAAGCGTATTCCACCGGAAAAAAGCATCGCGCTGGCCAGGGCTAGAATCGGCGAGAAAGGATACGATCTACTTCATAACAACTGCGAGCATTTTGCTACGGAATGTGTGCTTGGTACCCGCAATTGCGAAGAGGTGAATACAATCCGCAAGCGCTTCCAGGACTGGCAGGCAAGTCACATTCAGCACAAAGGAGACCGAAACGGATGATATGGACAATCCTTTATGTGCTGATACTGGCTTTTGTTTTGATGGGACTTCTACCGGCGTTGCTGGGTTGGTTTATGATTTTTGGACGCCATCGTGAAACTGCCATGAAGGACTTCAAAGCAGAGGGAACCTACTACGAGCCCTACGCAGATGAAATGTTGGCTGCTGAGAAACAGCTGCTCGCTGATCCGGGTTTGCGACGGGTGGAAACGGTTTCGGATGACGGAATTAACCTATGCGCAGACCTGCTTCACGACGGAGAGGAAAAGGCGGTGATCCTGGTTCATGGCTTTACCACGGCCCCATCCAAAAACTTCGCCGTGGTGACTAAAACCTACCGTGAAGCCGGATATGCAGTGTTGATGGTTCACCTGCGCTGCCATGGACCAAGTAGCGGAACGCATAATGCATTGGGTGCAGTGGAATGGAGGGACGTTCTTGCCTGGGTGAACTGGTGCCAGGCAAATCTCGCGTGCTGTCATTTGATACTTCACGGCGCATCCATGGGAGCTGTAGCTGTTGGTTGCTCAGCAAGCTATTTGGAGAATACCAATGTGAAGGCGCTAGTGTTGGACAGCGGATTCAATTCTCCCTGGAAGCAGCTACAGCAACAGGGCCGACGCTTTTTTGTTCCGACACTGCTTACTTTACCATTATTGAATGTATTGGTAAGAAAGTTTTCAGGTGCCGACCTCAGAAACAACGTGCCGGATGCATTGAGGGTTACGAAGGTTCCAGCGCTTTTCATCCATGGTACCGAGGACAGCACGGTGCCAATCCGGGTAGGCTGGGCAAACTACGAAAGCTGCACTTCTCAGAAGCAATTTCTGGAGGTAAAGGGTGCAGAGCATACGCTGGCGTTGATTGCCGGCGGAGCCAAAGTACGAAATCAATTGATGGAATTCGTTGATTGTCAGATTAATGCCGTGAATGAATAGAAATATGGGGGGGTTCAAAATGGAGAAAAGGTTTGCGATTGTTGTGGATGGAGCCTGCGATCTGACGGAGGAACAGTGCCGGGAGCGAGATATCCTGTTTGTTCCTTCACATGTTTCATTGCCGGATGGGCGTGATGTCATATGGAAAAACAAGTGGGATGTCATGTCCAAAGAAGCTTTCTACGATGCGTTAAAAAAAGACCCTGCATCCTTCACAACAGCCCCAGCCAATGCGGAGGAATTTGGGGAAGTTCTGGAGCCACTGGTGAAAGAAGGCCGGGATATCCTCTGCTTTTCCATCTCATCAAGTATAAGCGGAACCTTTAGCTTTATAAACCAAGCAATTAATGAGCTTCAGGACAAGCATGGACAGGTTAATATTCGCCCGGTGGACAGCCTTCGTTTTTCCATTGCGGAGGGAATGCTGGCGCTGCGCGCTGCCGATCTTCGCGACCAGGGCATGACCATGGAAGAAACATATGAAGAGGTTGAAAAAGTAAAGAACACATTGCATCAGGCAGGGTGGCTGGATGATCTGTCTTTTGTTGCGAAGAAAGGGCGCTTATCTCATTCCAAGGCATTCTTTGGATCCATGGTCGGGATCAAGCCCATTGGAGAGTTTGACTACAATGGCCTGACTACAGTCATTGGAAAAGCAAAAGGCCAGAAGCGGGCATTCACTGCTCTTGTAGCATACATAGAGAAGACGGGCATTGATTTACAGAATCAGGATATTTTCATCGCACAAACGAACCGCATGCCGCAGGCGGAGGCGTATCGAGATTTGCTCCAGGATCACTTCCATCCAAGGAGCATACGGATTGTGGACGTATTCCCCGCTTGTGGAGTCAATATTGGACCTGGCTTGATGGCAGCATACTATTATGGAACTCCGATCTCGAAAGGTCTGGAAAAGGAAAGGGCAATTCTGAACGAGACTTTAGAGAAGGACAACTGATGATCGGGTGGATGCATGAATACGAAACGGATTGACGGTACTTTATTTCAGCAAATGATGGAAGGCGCACTGCGCAGAATGCTTGCCGCTGAGCGGGAATTGAATGCGCTGAACGTATTTCCGGTGGCAGATGGAGACACAGGAACCAATATGCGTTTGACTTTGCAAAACGCCATGCGAATGTCTCCGGCCAATATAAAACTGTGCAAGTACCTGAAAGATCTTTCCAATGGAATGCTTCTTTCCGCACGTGGCAATTCCGGAGTGATCCTGTCTCAGTTTTTCAAAGGGATCTATCTGGAACTTGCCCGTTGCAGTGCCGCTACCACGGAAGATTTGCGCAATGCCCTTGTGCGTGCATACAAGGTGGCCTATCATGCTGTGATTAATCCAGTGGAGGGCACAATGCTAACTGTAGCCCGGGATGGAATAGAGGGTGTGAAAGGATATATCACGCGCAACATGCCTCCGGATCGGTTGCTAATCATGTATATTGCGGAAATGAGACAGGTTCTAGAGCGGACCCCGGACATGCTGCCTGTACTGAAGGAATCGGGCGTTATCGACAGTGGCGGCCTAGGATGGATCACGCTGACCCGAGGGATGCTAGAGGTGCTGACGGGAGAGAAATTACCGGAGATTCCCATACAGCATCATGAGGAGATATCCGCGCCTGATTTCAGCCTGTTTACTGAGAGCAGCCATTTTATCGATGGCTACTGCACCGAATTTATTCTGCAGCGGTTGCATGACAGCGCATATCTGCAGGACTTTAACTTGGAATCGTTTATACAAATGATGAATACCCTTGGAACCTCTCTTGTCGTAGTAGAGCAAGAGAGCCGGGTCAAAGTCCATATTCATACACTTAATCCCTCGCCTGTGATCGACCTCGCAAGGAAATACGGAGAGTTTTGGACCTTTAAGCTGGAGAATATGCAGGTGCAGCACAATCAGAAGGACCATGATACCACAGATACAGCCAGTCCTTTGAACGCTGCGTACAAGAATATAATCCGGCCGAACCAAGCCAGCCATGATACCGGTGAGCGTTGTCCCCTGGCAACCATTGCTGTTTCAGCGGGGAATGGGCTTGGTGATATTTATCTTGAGCAAGGATGTTCCCTCACCCTGGATGGAGGGCCCACCATGAGCGTCTCAGCACGAGAATTTCTGGAAGCGATTGAAAGAACAAATGCGGATCATATTGTTCTCCTTCCTAACAGCTCAAATGTGATTCTTGCCGCGGAACAAGCACGGGGGCTTTGCAAACAGGACGGCAAATCTGTACATGTAATTCCAACGAGGAGTTCAGTCGAAGGCTATTTTGCATTAAGCATGGATGATCAGAATGACCCCGACCCAATCCACCGCCTTGAGAGAATTAAAAACGGCGCAAAAGGCGTGACCACATTAACCATTGCTCGCGCAGCCAGAGACTTTTCACATGATGGACGCAGATGGCTCAAAGGGGAACGGGTTGCCTTTATCAATGAGAATCCTGTTGCGGCTGGCAAAGAACTGAAAGATTTATTGAATGATACGTTGCATGCTGTTCAGGATCTGAGCGAAAAAGAGATTTGCATTGTTTTTCAGGGCCTTCCCGCAGATGAGCAAGAATCAACTGTGATCGAGGAAGTTATTGCGAAAGAGCTTCCAATGGCAGATTTTGCGATCATGAACGGCGGAATGGCGGCAATCGAGTGGATGATAGGATTGCTT
>JAFUZM010000112.1 GCA_017476605.1 Clostridia bacterium | reverse complement strand
TCTATCCGGGCGGAAAACGGGATTCCGGCATTGAGGACGCGACGATTGTGGCAACGCATCTGACGCTTGCTGCCACCAATGCAGGTGTTGACAACTGCTGGCTCAACTTCTTTGATCCGGAGCGCGTCGCAGAAGCAATGGGACTTCCGGAAAATGAAGAAGTTCTGATGCTCCTTGACCTTGGCTATGCAGCGGAGGGAGCAGGACCGCTTCCAAACCACAGCAGCAGAAAGCCGCTTGAGGAAACCGTAACCTATCTTTGAGGTAAAGGCCGAAAGGCCTTTACGCAGTTCCGCCATGACACGAAACATGAGTCGCACGGATGACAATCCGCAAAGTGTGAAAGGCAGATACAGTGAGATTCAGGCATACCAACCGACCGGGATTTCTTTTGGGCTTTGTTGATTTCTTTACCGCCGGCTTGTTCTTCCTAGTGTATATGCGCCTGGGGCTTCAGGATGAACTGGAGGAAATTCTGGGTCACAAAGTCAGACCATATTGGCAGGCATATCTCCTGGGCATCCCCACGCTCTTCATCTATCCCCTGATCTGGATGGCCCGGATTGCAGAGGAACTGAAGGAAATCGCAGAGAATATGGGCATACCCGGTCCGCATACCTCCTGGTGGCACATGTTTGGATGGAATGTATTCGGGCTCATCCTCATGGGACCGGCCGTAGCAACATACCGTTTCTTCCAGACACTTAACAAGGTGGAAATTCGTCTGAACGAGGAACAGATCGGGACGATGTGCCATCCGGAGTAAGCATTTTGAAGGTTGTGTGTGTAGCCCGAGGTAGATGTTCCGTTAGCGGAGAGTCTTCAAAACCAAAGAACTGATTCATAAGGCACAGCGCGATATTGCTGTGCCTTTTGTCATTCTATATGATACTGCCATAAAAATTCTCCTCGGAAAGGTGAATCAAATATCTAGTTTCTAAATATTATATTCATCATATCACATTAAACTGTAATAAATAACACACAGTAGAGAAAATGTTAGTTTTTTGCGAACAATCTCTTGACAACTGCATGCAGGGAGTGCTATATTATCTGCCGTTAGGAAATCGCGAACACGCGAATAACTAACGATAGGAGAAAAGGAGAATGAGCATGGAGGAGACAAAGACATTCGGAGGTTATGTCCGGGGAAAGAGGCTGGGTGCCGGTATCAATTTGCGTAAGATGGCTGAGATACTGAACATCGCACCGGCATATATGAGCGACATCGAAAACGACCATCGGTATCCGCCGGAAAAGGACAAGATCTACAAGATTGCTGAGGCGCTGAAGCTGACGAAGGAAGAAACAGATCATCTGTTTGACCTCGCAGCAGGGAATAAGAAAAACTCTGTATCGCCAGACATTGCTGATTATATCATGGAGCAGGACAAATCCCGTGTAGCGCTGCGTATTGCTCGTGACAAAGGTCTTGGTGAGAAGGAATGGGAAAAGATCATTCGTATGCTGGAAGAGAATGAATGATCTTGGGGAGGATAAAGCGACTTGATTTACCACAACTATTCATACGCGCAGTTGGAAGCTATGGCAGACGAACTGAACAGGAAGCATGACGAGAAACGGCTGACGATACCGGGACAGGTCGATGTTTATGACATCGTAGATCTGCTCCGCGCACGTGTGGCATTTGAATATCTCACGCCAGACCGCACCTATCTTGGCGCAACACTCTTTCGACCGGGCACGCTTTATGTCTGGCCGGGCAATCCCTACAAACCAGGTATGATGCCTAAAAAAAAGCTTTTTTATGGGGGCACCATCATCATAGATCGGGATCTGAACGAAGGGTGTACAGAGCAGGATCACTTTGCAGAGAACTTCACGGTCATACATGAATGCTTCCATTTCGCGAAACATCAGGCCAGCTTTGAGGATTCCGTACATATGTCTCGATTCTTTACGTCATATGGTAGTTTTCAGGAGGATAAGTCCTCTGCAATCTACAAGATCGAACGCCAGGCAAATTATTCTGCCGCAGCGTTTCTGATGCCGCGGGAGGCGACGATTGCTGCTGCACGTGAATACATAAACTACAGAGACAGGCGACTTCCCTTCGGCTATAACATAAAGCCTGCAATCAAAGAAATGGGGCGCATCTTCGGTGTTAATTATTCTCCAATGCTCTTTCGGCTTCAGGAGATGAATATTGTGGATTGGGACTTTAATCCGTATCTTTAACGACAACCCGGTTGCTTGCAAATAAGCTGCTCTGACATGCTAAATTGCAGAACTTTCACTACGGCGAAAGCCGGAACATTTCATAAGGAGGTTTTGCAATGATAGCAGACCATGTTTCAAAATACGGTCTTCAGCACATGATCACCATGCGGGGAGGTGATTACTGATGGGCAGCGGAAAGAGCGGGCTATATTCAGGAGCAAGTGCATCCGGCTTAGAACCTGTCGCGGGCGAACTGGTACTTCGGAGCAAAGACTACCGCTATTTTGATAATATTGCCCGGCGTACAGATATTGATCCAAGAGGCCAATTTGATCTTGTTGGTCATGGATCCCCCATAAGCATACAGGTTGAAATCAATGGTGTTCAAAGACAACTGGATGCCCGAACAATTTCCCGCTTACTTTCACATAGCGAAAAATACAAAAGAAAGCAGACGGTACGTTTGCTTTCCTGTCTGACAGGTGTCAAAGCAGATGGTTTTGCTCAAAATCTGGCTAATAAACTGAACGCCACTGTATTTGCACCGACGGACATTGTTTGGGCTTATCCTAATGGACGGTATATTGTTGCTCCAAGGAATCCGAAGAATCCAAATCAGCCTCATCCAACAAAGAGAGGTAGCTTTAAGCCGTTTTATCCGGGAGGAAAGAAAAAATGACTCAAAGAATAATCTGTGAAAAATGCGGTTCTGAAATGATTGACCGCAGCTCGGGAAACTCAATATGGGTCGAATGCCCAAAATGTGGATGGGGATGGGCTACCACAACCTATGATCCATCCTTAGACGATGAAACCGCATATGAAATTTGGCTGCACCCTGGCAACTTTCAATCGCCAGAAGTACTTCGCCTGATTGCGGGTATTGCCGGTGTCAATTTGTTACAGGCAAAGAAAATGCTGAATACTGAGGAGCCGATAATGCTTTATAAAGCTTATAATGAGACTGCTTCTTCTCAAAGCAGAGTTCAAAAGATTCAGAATATTGCCAAGAGACTGATACAAAAAAATATCTCGTTCTTCATAGTCCCAGACTTTAAATACGATCTTTGAGAACAATAGCCCAATAGTAGAAATTTAGGGAATGCTTCAGCATTCCAAATAATTTAAAAATTATGTTAGAAATCTGCAAACTTCTAACGGAGGTGATCTCAATGCAGACGCAAGGATATATATACTACTGCACAGCAAAGTGCCCGATCAAGAAGAAATGTTTTGTCATCAAGACAGAGCAGATGCTTCCAGACCATTTGATCGTATTAAAAAAGTGCGAGGCCCGTAAGGGGCAGGACATCCAGATCAGCGTCGGCGAAAACCCGGTTCCTATGAACCATTAAGAAAACTGAATATCTGTTGCTTGCAAACAAGCCGCATAGACGTGCTATATTGCAGAACCAGCTCGTAAGGACAAAAGAGCTATTCTGCGTACGTTTATGCGGTGTTTATTATTGAGGCGACTTGCCTCGAAAGGAGGAGTTTATTATAAACAAAAAAAACAAAGCCATTATCGACGATGGCTGTAATCCTGAACTTGTGACCGGTGCTGAATTTGTACTGCCGCTTGGCATCCCGATCATCAAAGCGCCTTCAAAAATCATCGTTCCGCCAGGCATCACACCATTTTCGATGAGAGAGCGCGCTCCGAGTTTTGAAGAAGCCGTAGGTTTCCACGAAATGGATGTTAACTTCGCGGATGTTCTGCGAAATCCGGAAAAGTACATTGATGATTTTGCGCGTTTTGCTGCGCTGATCAGCCCGGACTGCTCTCTATACAGGGACGCACCATTATCTGTTCAGTTAACGAATGTATACCGGAACAGGGCTATCGGAAGCTATTATCAGAGACGGGGACAGTATGTGATTCCACAGATCCGATGGGGGAATGAGTATACATACACAACCAAATATTTCCCTGAGCGTATTGCTTTTCTT
>JAFUZM010000111.1 GCA_017476605.1 Clostridia bacterium | reverse complement strand
GGGAGGTGGTCCGATGGCCGCTACACGAATAATTTCAATGCATGTCAACATAGGAAAAACCATTGCTCAGTGCCTGACAGATCGAACAGGCTACGCAATGAATCCTGATAAAACTGAAAACGGAGAACTGATCTCCAGTTATGCCTGCGACCCCCACACGGCGGACGCAGAATTTTTATTCGCGAAACGCCAGTATTGGCATCTGACCGGCCGGGAGCAGCGCAACGATGTAATTGCCTATCAGGTGCGGCAGAGCTTCAAGTCAGGGGAAGTCACGCCGGAGGAAGCAAATCGGATCGGCTATGAATTTGCCCAGCGGTTCTTGAAAGGGAAACATGCTTTCATTGTCGCTACGCACACCGATAAGAAGCACATCCACAATCATATCATATGGAACTCCACTACACTGGACTGTAAGAACAAATTCCGGGATTTCCTCGGTTCTGGCAAGGCCGTGGCAAGTCTCAGTGACACAATCTGCCTGGAGCACAAATTATCTGTGATCGAGAATCCAAAGCGAGGCAATCACAGCTATAACAAATGGCTGGGGGATAAGGCACAACTCTCCCATCGGGAGCTTCTCCGTGCAGCCATTGATGATGGTCTGCAAAAAAAGCCTGATAGCTTTGAGGCGTTCCTGAAGCTGATGGAGGCGGCAGGATATACCGTTAAGATTGGCAAAAACATTATATTCAGCCATCCGGACTTTCAGCGAAACATCCGAATGGGCTCCCTGGGGAAAGGTTACACAGAGGAGGAAATCCGGGCGGTGATCGGTGGTCAGAAGCACCATTCACCTCGCAAACGTAGAGTGAGCACGACGCCGCAAAAGACTAGCCTGCTGATCGACATCCAGGCAAAGCTGGATGAAGGGAAAGGCATCGGATATCAGAAATGGGCCACCGTTTTCAATCTGAAACAGATGGCCCAAACCGTGTTATATTTGCAGGAACATGATATGGCGGATTATTCAGAATTGGCGGCAAAGGCCGATGAGGCAACGGCTCAAATGGAGCAGCTCCACGCAGAGATCAAACGTGCCGAAGATCGGATGTCGGAGATCGCGGTGCTGAAAACGCATATCATCAATTATTCCAAGACTCGTCAGGTGTACATTGACTATCGAAAGTCCGGTTACTCCAAGAAGTTCAAGGTCGCACATGAGCAGGAACTTCTTCGGCACAAAGCCGCAAAGCAGGCGTTCGATGATCTTGGCCTCAAAAAGCTCCCTACGGTAAAGAGCCTATATGCAGAATACTCAGAGTTACTGGCTCAGAAAAAAGCGGCCTACGCCAAGTACCACGATATAAAAAAAGAGCAGCGAGAGCTGTTGATCCATCGCGCCAATGTGGAGAGGATTCTGGAGATCGACAGAGCGGAAGAAGACCGCAAACGCCATCAGAATCGCACTGCCGATTCCCACGAATTTTCCTAGCGCCGGGACGGTGCGTAGCCGCAGATTTCTGCGTTCAAAGGGTATTAGGGATGCTGCCCTAACAAGCAAAACGGCTGGATTCCATATTTCGGAGTCCAGCCGGTGCATCCGCCTCCGGGGTTGGAATGCCCTGCTTGCCAGGATTATCAGGAATTTCTGATAAATAATTATAAAGTCTAATTGAGTAAAAGTCATAAGCCATAACCGAAGACGGAAGGATGCGGCTATGGCTTATGCGCATTTTTATTCTGAGCGCGCGGATAGTATTTGAGGCAGGCCCCACTTAGCTGATCAGAAAACCTACAGTCTGCCCGTTGCTATATAGTATAGGAATCGTTTTATTCATGGTTTCTATCATCGCTTCATCATGCGATATAGCAACTATGGTTTTATCAGTATGCAATAAATAGTTTTGTAGCCATTTGATACTCTCCTGGTCCAAATGATTCGTAGGTTCATCAAGGACAATCAGATCAGCGCCTTTCATCAGCGCCCGGACAATAGAAATCTTCTGCCTTTCTCCACCAGACAAATCGGAATCTATAGAAACAGTCCGTTCTGCAAGATGCGCGATTCCAAACGCGTCCATAAGCTCATTGACTTTATGCCGATCCACCGCGGGATTTCCCAGGCAGATGTTATCCAGCACTGTTGTATGAAACAAATACGGTGTTTGTGGTGCATAAGCAATATGCTTTCTCCATGAAGCAACGTCCAGATCCTTCAGATCCATTCCATTGACCATTATGGTTCCTGTATATCGGTTTATCAGAGAAACGATAACCTTTCCAAAGGTGGTTTTTCCGCTTCCATTTTCTCCGACAACAGCAACTTTATCGCCGGAATTGATGTAGAAGCTCAGATTGTGAAGCACCTCTTTGTCTTCGAATGATAGACTCAAGGATTCCCCTTGCAGTCCAGCAAATTGATCTATTGTATTCTCAGTAGAAAGCTCCGGGGCGCTGTAGAAATCCGACACTCGGTTTGCGGCATTTTTCATCAACGGATAATTCTGTATGATCTCTCCGAGATTGCCTAAAATCGTTTGTGTTACGCCCAGATAGACCAGTATCGAAATCAGCTCTCCTGGGTGCACATAGCCCTTTGCCACAGTGACAGCGCCAGCCACAAAAAGGAAGACCTGGGTAAAACCACTGACAAATCCTTTAGACTGGTCCGATATACTTTTGAGCGTGTCATTTTTCGCACCGGTTTTCGTGTAATATGCTTCAAACAAGCTATGAAACCTCGACAGGATCGGCGCTGTAATTCCCCATAGCCGGATCAGGTGCGGTGCAGCAGTCACATCCATTTCATAGCCTCTGCGGGTGCGAAAATACTCTTTCTCCGCTCTGTCGTAATGGGCCAGTCTGGAACGAAGTAACATGGGTACGCTCAACCGCACCGCCGCCAAAATCAGCATGATAGCTGTGAGCAGCCAACTGATTCGGCCAGCATAGTACAATAGATAGATTGTACAAAGGGGCAATGCGATTGCCTTACTAAGAATAATGACCATTTGGATACGCAGCTCATTCGGTGCGTCCTCCAATTCAAATTGCAGCTCGCCGGAGTCCAATTCTATGGCTTTTTCCGGGTCCTTGTCAAAAAAGTGTCCGAATAAGATATTGTCATGGTGTAATGCGTGTTTCAGCATAGAGAAATTGCCGACCAGGCCAAATGACGGGGCCACAAAAACGGTAAGGAAGATACAAAGCGATAGTATAACCACGTTCTTGATGCCCAGCGACCAGTTCAGATCCAATGCCGCCTCCGCGAATTGTCCCAGGATATTAGCCGTTACCACCAACAATGTGCTGGTCAAAACCTCTGTTGCTGCATTGAGGATAATAGGAACACGCATGGCGTTCCAGCATTCAGACATGACTTGCTTGTGGACAGCATTTCTAATTGTTTTCATACCAGGCACCCGCCTTTCAATGTAAGCGTGTGCCGGACCGCTGATTGAAGCTCTGGATCATGGCTGATGATCAAAACGCCCTGACGACTACGAATCAGTTCTGCAAGGACTGTTTTGCCCTCCACATCCAGGCTGTTTGTGGGCTCGTCCAGGAGCAGCCAATGGGGAAAAATACCAAAGGCCATAGAAAGGTACACCTTTTTCCGCTCCCCACCGGACAACTCAGAAATAGGAACAGTCAAATGCTCTTTTTCTAGCCCGAACTTCGCTGCATAGGTATACATCTCTTTTTGGGGACCTTCGTCAAACATTCCAAACAGCGTTTCAGCACTAAAATGGAAAACTGGATCATTTTGAGGAAGATAGAACAGTTCTGAAGGTGACACGATCATGTGGACCGATTGGGTATCGTTGCCTTTCCAAGCGATTTGTCCGCTCGTTGGCAAAACAAGTCCAGTCAGCAGATGGAACAGAGTGGATTTACCAGCCCCATTGTCACCAGTGAGCAGATAGCTGTCATGCTCCTGAAACTGTGAATTGATATTGTGCAGGATGTCTGAATCTTCAATTTGATACTGGACATTTTGGAACGCAATAGATTGAACCGACTGTGCGGCATCCTCGTTCGGCTGATCTACATTCTCCCACGTTTCCAGACGTGTTTTCGCCGTGGATGCCACTGCGAATTGTGGTATCGTCTCGAACAGAGCTTTCACCCCGGCAAACAGCTCCGCGGAGAGGTAGACCGCTTTTACCACCACAT